>JAFQLT010000040.1 GCA_017396545.1 Bacteroidaceae bacterium
CGCTTCGCAGATAGGAGCGACAGCAAGGACATCAAAGCCCTCATACTTACCGCCAGTTATATCATATGGGTACGTCTCTATGGTCTTGAATGTTGCCCAGTGAGCATCGTCGGAGTGTTCACTGAGCCTATGGATGCTGGCATAGGTGTGGTAGTTCCCTTCAATGCTCTTGACAAGTTCACCTCCCACAATTGCCATCACCATCTCATAATCCTCTGTACCCTCAGGCGTATAGTCCCACTGGAAAATCAGGTTGCCCGAGCCATTATCGTCATTCCAGACAGCACGGGTACCAGTCTCAATGCCCACACCTCCGTCAAAGGTCAAGTGATAGCCCTCGGTAGGAGCATCGGGTGTGTCGGGCACGATGTCGTCCTGCTGGCAAGCAACGAAAACGGAAAGGGGAAAGGTTAAAGCGGAAAGCTTTATCCAATTCAAAATTTTATGTTCCAGTTTATTCATATATTATTTTCAGTTTTCAGTTTTCACCTTTCAGCCTTCAGTTTCCCAAAGGTTTCCCCAAGTTCCGCGACGCTCAGGAGCGCCACCGAACTCGCTATCGTCGCTATCCTGTGCATTACCTGTAAAGGAACCTGCCAGTATCTGGGAAGTCTCAATCTCCACCAGCGTCATTACAGGCGGTGTGTAGTGTTCTTTGTTGTTCATATTGGTTTTGTTTAGTGTTTATTTTTTAGTTTTTAGGAGTTCAGGAAGGTTCGTGCAAACGAGCGCATGTAAGCTTGCTTACAAATGCTCAACGAGGGCGCAGCGACTCGCAAAGTCTGCGCTTTCTGCGCTTTCTGCGTGAGAACAAATCCGCGAGGCCTGTAGCTCCCTCTCTCCCCTAAATAAAAAATGCGCCACCGCAGGGCACGAGGTGTGCCGCACGGTAGCGCATTGCATAGCTTCCGAGTAAACCGCCTTACTTATAGGAGGGGGTACTAACGCGTTGATTGTTAAAATTATAACCATGTTTTTCTAATCGGTTTCAGCCTGGTGGACTAATTCTCGAATGTAAAGATATATGTCAATTCTGAAAAGAATCTGAAAAAAGAGAGGAAACTTAACCCTGTTAATTTTTTTTAAGATTTCCCGACTCCAGACAAGAAAGAGCCTACGGAGCGATATAATAATTGGCGATTACCCCTTGGCAGTGGCAGCAAGGGAGTGCGCTAAGCGCTATGAATCAGCATGTAAAGGTTGGCGTGTCATGCCGAGTACCCCTTGGCAGTGGGTGCCATGCCCCTTGGCAGAATATCGGTTCCATGCAGACATCCTTTGCCATTCTGCCAAGGGGTATGCCGAGGGGGTTGGCATAATGCTTGATGCTGAAAATCAATGGTATATCCTACTTTCACGCTGCCACTGCCAAGGGGGTCGTATGAATCCTTATAGGGTGGAAATTGGGTATGTCCTCTGTTGAAATTGGGTATACCCTCTGCTAAAATCGGGTAAACCCAATAATTCTCGTGGGTATACCCTCGGGACGTGGAGGGTAGACCAAAAAAAACTTGAGCCTTGGGGGCTCAAGTTTTTTCGTTGTTATCGTTGCACGGGTATTCCGTGGTTAGTGTTATTTGTTGCGTATGGGGTCGTCGTACTGCTCCTGTAGGGCGGCGAGCTTCTTCATCATGCGTTTGGTGATGCGCTCGGTGCCAGGCTTTCCGTAGAGGTTGTTGAGCTCGTTGGGGTCTTTCTTCAGGTCGTAGAGTTCCCATGTGTCAATGTCGTTGTAGAAGTGGATGAGTTTGTAGCGGTTGTCGCGTACGCCATAGTGACGCTTCACAGAGTGCTCGGCTGGATACTCGTAGAAGTGGTAGTAGAGGGCATCGCGCCATTGGGTCTTCTCGCCCTTGAGCAAGGGAAGGAACGACTGTCCGTGCATCTCTTCGGGTACTTCTACGCCGGCAAGGTCGAGGAATGTGGGACCATAGTCAATGTTCTGTACGAGCTGTGCAACATCTCCTTTCTTGCCACCGGGCAGACGGACGAGTAGGGGAGTGCGGAAAGACTCTTCGTACATGAATCGCTTGTCGAACCATCCGTGCTCGCCCATGTAGAAGCCTTGGTCTGAGGTGTATACGATCATGGTGTTCTCAAGCAGTCCCTCCTTTTCGAGGTAGTCGAGCACGATGCCGATGTTGCGGTCTACAGAGGTGATGACACGCAGATAGTCGCGCATGTATTGCTGGAACTTCCACTCGGCAAGTTCCTTGCCCGAGAGGTTGCGTGCCTTGAAGTCGGCAATCACGGGGTCGTAGTGGCGGTCCCATGCGGCTTGCACCTCGGGGCGCATGCGCTGGCGGTACATCTCACGTCCCCAGCCTTCGTAAGCGCTGTGGAGCTCATTCTCGCGGTCGGCCATCTTGAGGTCATACACAATGCTCATGTCTTTGGCGATGCTCATGCCCTGCTGTTGTGCTGCGATGCGGCCTTCGTAGTTGTCGTAGAAGGTCTCGGGCACGGGGAAGTTGCTGTCGCTGAAGAGGTCGAGATCGCAAGTGTCGGGCATCCAGGTACGGTGGGGTGCCTTGTGGTGGAGCAGCAGGCAGAAGGGCTTCTCGGGATTGCGCAGGCTGTCGAGCCAGTTGATGGCCACATCGGTGGTGATGTTGGTTGCGTATCCTTCTCGCTGTATGCGCTCGCCGTTGCGGATGAAATAGGGATCGTAGTATTCACCCTGTCCGATGAGGATGTCCCAATAGTTGAATCCGGTAGGATTGGATGCAAGGTGCCATTTGCCTACTACGGCTGTCTCGTATCCCACCTCTTGCAGCAGCTTGGGGAAGGTGAGCTGCGAACCGTCGAAGTAGGTGTGGTTGTTGGTGAATCCATTGGCATGGCTATGCTTGCCGGTGAGCATACAGGCACGGCTGGGGCCACTGATGGAGTTGGCCACAAAGCTGTTGGTGAAGCGCACGCCCTCGTTGGCTATGCGGTCAATATTGGGCGTTTCAATGTAACGCTGGTCATAGGCACTGATGGTCTGGTACGAGTGGTCGTCGCACATGATGAAGAGGATGTTCATCGGCTTCTCGGGTGCCGCAGCCTCCTGTTTCTTGTCGCCTCCTGCGCAAGCGGTAAGGCCTGCAAGGGCCAGGGAGCCCAGTATGGGGAGGTTTTTGTTGTTTGTGTTCTTTTTCATGTTGTTGTGGTTGATGAAGAGTTAATTCGCAGCAAAGTTAATGTAAAAAAAACAGAAAAACAATTTTTCCATTCTCTTCATGAATAATGTACGGCTTGTGTGCCAGTCTTTTCGTCTATCTCTCCTCGTCGGGGTGGCAAGCATAGTAGGCGCGGAGGGCAGTGGAACTTACCTTGATGAAGCCCTTGGCCTCCTCGGCAGTCCAGCCTTTCTGAGTCTCACCGTATTCGCCAAACTTGTTCTTCACGAGGTCGTCCTTGGAGTCTACACCTACGGTCTGGAAGCCGAGCGGGCGGAGCTCAAGGGTTACCACACCGTTCACGTTGCGCTGTGAGCTGGTGAGCATGGCCTCGATATCGGGCATCACGGGCTCCAGATACTGGCTCTCGTGGAGGAACATGCCGTACCAGTTGGATACCTGGTCTTTCCAGTACTGTTGCCACTTGGAGAGGGTGTA
>JAFQLT010000041.1 GCA_017396545.1 Bacteroidaceae bacterium
ATCTTTTGTCAGGATGAAAGGTATGCAACCGCTCACCTTTTTTGTCGTATCGTATCGAGGCTGTATCAAGATGTGGAAAATCTCGTCCATGGCAATCAACATATTGGACTTACCCGAGGCATTGGAGCCATACAGAATACCCAACTTATACAGGAACACGCCTTCGGTGACTTCTGTCACTAATTCCGAAGCAGGCCCTTTGGCCAAGAAACTCAGCTCTTGCTTGTCGCGAATGGAAAGGTAGTTCTTTACCCAAAAATCTCGTATCATAATCCTATATTTTATTCAAATATGTAATTTTGCTACAAAAATACGTGAAATATTTTGTTATCCAAAGATCTCGCGTATATATTTTTCGTAAACATCCTACGTTTTAACACAAAAAAGCATGATGATGTTGTCGCCATAATGATTATGATTACATATAGCCCGAATAAAGGACTATAGAAAGCTCTTCCTGCCGGTCTCGTATTACGGGCTGAACTGCTCCATCCTTGCCCTCAATCCGCCCAATCCCCAAAGCGGACAAAAAGAACGTAACCACGGACGATTAGGAAAATGCAAGAAGTAAGCGAAACGTGAGTTCTTGAGTTAATAAGTTTTTGAGTTGGGCAAGTCTATACTTCCGATTTCCGTACCGTGTAAGCAATCCACAGGGTTTGCCTTACAATCTGCTATAAGATTTTTGTACGGGATTTCCGAGCGTTTCGTCTATCAAGACTTCCCACAGCCTCATTCCTCTTCCGAAGAAAGAGGAGGCGGGTGTTGGCAGTTAACCTTTTCAACCTTTTTTGATTTTCCCGTTAAAAAATCGGTGTGCCTTACGGCGAATCTACGCAAAATTTGTAATTTTGTGGTTTCAATGGAACAATCAATGCAAACCGATATAAAGAATGAACTCAATGCAAGCCAACTCGAGGCGGTGATGTACAACGAAGGGCCTTCGCTGGTAATTGCCGGAGCAGGCTCGGGCAAGACTCGCGTGCTCACCTATAAGGTGGCCCACCTCATGGAGCTGGGCTTGGAGCCTTGGCGCATACTGGCGCTCACCTTTACCAACAAGGCGGCCCGCGAGATGCGCGAGCGTATAGCGGGGCGGGTGGGCGAGCATCGGGCACGTTACTTGTGGATGGGTACCTTCCACAGCATGTTTCTGCGTATCTTGCGGGCCGAGGCCGAACATATCGGGTTTGCCCCGAACTTTACCATCTATGACCAGACCGACTCGCGCAGTCTCATCAAGGCCATCATTAAGGAGCTTCAGCTCGATGACAAGGTATACAAGCCCAACGTCGTCCAGTGTCGCATATCCAATGCCAAGAACCGCTTGATGACTGCCCAGATGTATGCCGCCGATGCGTTGGCTGTGGCTGACGACCGCTCGGCCAAGGTGCCTGCCACGCGCGACATCTACCTGCGCTACCAGGAGCGTTGTCGCCAGGCAGGAGCCATGGACTTCGATGACATCCTCCTCTACACCTACCTCCTGTTTCAGAACCATCCCGAGGTGTTGGCACGCTATGCCTCACAGTTTGCCTATGTCCTCGTCGACGAGTATCAGGACACCAACTACGCGCAGCACAGCATCGTGTGGCAGCTCACCAGTGAGCATCAGCGGGTATGCGTGGTGGGCGATGATGCGCAGAGCATCTACTCGTTTCGCGGAGCCAATATCGACAACATCTTGGGGTTCACACGCCAATACCGCAACGCACGCATCTTCAAGCTTGAGGAGAACTACCGCTCCACGCAGATGATTGTGGGGGCGGCCAACAGCCTTATCGAGAAGAATAGCGAGCAGATACACAAGGAGGTATACTCGCGCAAGGAGGTGGGCACTCCGCTGCAGCTTGTCGAGGCCTACTCCGATGTGGAGGAGGGCGAGCTGACGGTGCGTAATATCCTCTCACTCAAACGCTCCGAGGGGCTCTCCAATGACCACTTTGCCATCCTCTATCGCACCAATGCGCAGTCGCGTATCTTCGAGGAGGCCCTGCGTAAGAATGGTGTGGCCTACCGCATCTACGGTGGTCTCTCGTTCTATCAGCGCAAGGAGGTGAAGGATGTAATCTCCTACTTCCGCTTGGCAGTCAATCCGCACGACGAGGAGGCCTTCAAGCGCGTCATCAACTACCCCGCACGAGGTATCGGTGATACTACGTTGGGCAAGATTATGGCTGCGGCATCAGACCATGGCGTGAGCCTGTGGACTGTGATTGGCGACCCTGCGGAGTATGACCTCGCCGTCAACAAGGGTACGCTCAGTAAGCTGAACAGTTTCTATACCCTCGTGAGCCGCTTCATGGAGCAGGCCGTCAAGGTCGATGCTTACGAGCTGGGTCGCATGGTGGTGCAGGAGAGCGGTATCATGGCCGACCTCATGCAGGACCGTACGGTAGAGGGCATCAGCCGCCAGGAGAATGTGCAGGAGTTGATGGACGGTATGCACGACTTTGTGCGCTCGCGCCGTGAGGAGGGCGACGAGTCTGTCATGCTCACCGATTTTCTTAGCGATGTAGCACTGCTCACCGATCAAGACAGCAAGGAGGACGACGATACCCCCAAGGTGACACTCATGACCGTACATGCTGCCAAGGGACTGGAGTTTGATACCGTATTTATAGTAGGTATGGAGGAGCAGCTGTTTCCCTCCATGATGGCCTACGACAGCACGCGCCAGATGGAGGAGGAGCGCCGCTTGCTCTATGTGGCCATCACGCGTGCCGAGAAGCGCTGCTACCTGTCGTATGCCAAGAGCCGTTTCCGCTACGGCAAGATAGAGTACGGCATGCCCAGCCGTTTCTTGAAGGATATCGACAGGGGCTACTTGCAGGAGAAGGCTCCGGCGGGCTCTCCTTTTGGCTCAAGTACTCCACGAAGCAGCTTGTGGGGCGCATCGGATGCTCCGCGTTTCATGAGCAGCCGTCCTACGCAGTTTGGCTCTCCAAACACCCCGAGGGTTCAGAATACTCGGAGCACTCAGACTACTCCGAAAACCAATGCAGCGCAAACTCCTCCTCGGTTTGTGGAGGGGGTGCCTCAAAGAGGCGGGGGCGTTACAGGCGAAGCGCGTAGAAATATTATAAAAGATACTCCCTCATCACGTCGCTTGGTGTCGCCCAATGCGGCAGGCGGTGCCTCCCGTGTGGCGCAGCTCACCCCCGGGCAGCTTATCGAGCACGAACGCTTCGGGGTAGGCGAGGTGCTGAAGGTAGAGGGCACGGGTGAGAACACCAAGGCGCACATCCGCTTCAAGAATGCCGGCGACAAGCAACTCCTGCTCAAGTTTGCCCGCTTCAGGGTTTTGGGCTGAGCCTCAGGTGTGGAATAGACTTGTTTTTCGATAGCCTTGCGCTAAATTTAATCTGCTTGTGTCGCCTGAATTTAGGTTGCGGCTCGGAAAAATTAAGTTTTACTTGTTTTTTCACTCGCCTTGAGCTAATTTTGCGGGCGTAGATAGAATTAAGGTAAAGAGAACAAAATGAAATACTATAGCACTAATCATCAGGCACCGCTTGTGTCGCTCAGCGAGGCGGTGGTGCGTGGCCTTGCCACAGACCGTGGCCTCTATATGCCCGAGCGCATCAAACCCCTCCCGCAGGAGTTCTTTGACGGCATTGCCGACATGACCTTTCAGGAGATCGCCTACCGCGTGGCCGATGCCTTCTTCGGTGAGGATATCCCTGCCGAGGACCTCCGACATATCGTGTACGACACGCTGGCTTTCGATGCTCCCGTAGTGCATGTCGATGGCAATATCCATTCACTCGAGCTCTATCATGGTCCTACGTTGGCCTTCAAGGATGTGGGTGCTCGTTTCATGGCCCGTCTGCTGGGGTATTTTAATGGTCGGCAGGCAGCTGGCTGCTGTCAACAGAAAAAGGTTAATGTGCTCGTGGCTACCTCGGGCGATACGGGTTCGGCCGTGGCCAACGGCTTTCTCGGCGTGGAGGGCATCCATGTCTATGTGCTCTACCCCAAAGGTAAGGTAAGCACCATACAGGAGTGCCAGTTCACCACGCTGGGGCAGAATATCACCGCCCTTGAGGTGGATGGCGTGTTCGACGACTGCCAGCGCCTCGTCAAGAGCGCCTTCATGGATGCTCAGCTCAATGCCCATATGCGCCTCACCTCAGCCAACTCCATCAATGTGGCCCGCTTCCTCCCGCAGGCGTTCTACTACTTCTATGCCTATGCCCAGATGAAACGTCAGGGCAAGGCCGACGGGCTGGTCATCTGCGTGCCCAGCGGCAACTTCGGTAACCTCTGTGCCGGACTCTTTGCCCACCGTATGGGGCTCCCCGTCAAGCGCTTCATTGCCGCCAACAACCGCAACGATATCTTCTACCAATACCTGCAGACAGGTGAGTACCGCCCACGACCCTCGGTGCAGACTATTGCCAATGCCATGGATGTGGGCGACCCGAGCAACTTTGCCCGCATACTTGACCTCTACGCTCACTCGCACGAGGCCATCAGCAACCTCATCAGTGGTGCCACCTATACCGACGGGCAGATTGCCGACACCGTGGCCACCACCTACAGCCGTACGGGATACTTGCTCGACCCCCACGGAGCCTGCGGCTACCGGGCCCTCGCCGAACTGCTGCAACCTGGCGAGCAGGGCATATTCCTCGAGACCGCCCATCCGGCCAAGTTCCGCGACACGGTGGAGGCCATCATCAAGGCCGAGGTCGCCATCCCCGAGAAGCTGCAAGCCTTCATGCGCGGCACCAAGCAGTCAGTGCCCATGACCGCCGACTTTGCCGACTTCAAGGCTTACCTGATGGAAAGTGGAGAATAAACACTAATTTTATCTGCTTCGCAGCTTGAAGATACGCTACGCCTCGGGAGAAAAAATAAATGATTTTTATTTTGTTCTTCGCGCGGCTTGTTGTATCTTTGTCCCCAGTTTTGTTCCTGATGCCCCGTTTGCGGGCTATGGATGAAAAGGGAATCAGGTGCGAGTCCTGAACAGTCCCGCTGCTGTGTGCCCTTGTGTTGCACATCGAATCTGTTGCCACTGACTATTTATTGTTGGGAAGGCCGATGTGTAGGGGTGAGTCAGAAGACCTGCAAAACCAGTCAAACCGCGTGTATTCGAGGAAAGTATGCGTTGGGACACATTTTGTTTTACTTTCTTACTTAAAATCAGATGAAGAAAGTGTTTCGTGGCGCATTGTGCGCTTGTTTGGCAGGCTTTGTGCTTGCAAGTTGTGAACCCGTAGACCAGGGAGGCGGTGATGAGGCTCCTGTGGTGAGTAACCCCGATGTCTTTATCCTGTGTGAGGGATTGTGGCAGGCTAACAATGCTGACGTGTCGGCCTACAACTCTACGCTGAAGCAGTGTACGGGAGATTATTATTACCGACAGAACGGCCAGTACCTCGGTGACACGGGGCAGGATATCCTATGGCACGACGGGTATCTGTATGTGTCGGTCAGTGGCTCTTCGTATGTGGCCAAGATTGACCGTCAAGGTCGTGAGGTGGCTCGCCGTGCCATCTCTCCCGAGGAGGGGCAGCCGCGCTATCTCGCTGCCGAGGGTGACTACATCTACGTGACGCTGTATAGCGGGCAGGTGGCCAAGATGAAGGCTTCGAACCTGAGCGTGGTGGACTATGCTTCCGTGGGCATGAATCCTGAGGATATAGCGTTGTACAAAGGACAGTTGCTGGTGGCCAACTCGGGCTGGGGTAATGACAGCACATTGACACTCATTGACGTGGAGACTTTCGAACCCGTCAAGACAATCCATGTAGAGCATAACCCACAGCGTTTGGTCGTTTCGGGCGATAGCGTGTATCTGTTGGCTTATGGCAAGTATTACAACACCACCATTCAAAGTATTGATGTGGATAAGGAGACCGCGCGCACTATTACCCATGCCACGCATGCAGTAGCGTATGACAATACACTTTACCTGTGTAATTCGGTGACGGACTATGCTACATATCAGACGGTCAACACGTTCTTTAGCTATGATGTAGCTACGGCTTCATTGGAGGAGGTGAACTATCTTCAGGGAGATGTTGAAGATGTCTTGTCGAATCCTGTGTATATGATGGAGGTGAACCCGAAGAATGGGGAACTCTATATCGGGCTGGCTGGGAATAAATATGTATCATCAGGTAAGGTGTATCGCTATGACAGCGATGGAACACTGATCGATGATTTCAGCGTGATGTGTAACCCCAATCAGGCAGCCTTCTTGGAATAAGGTTGACCTTATAATATACTATTTGCCAAAATGGAGCGGTGTCTCTTTCGTGAGAAAGGGGCATCGCATTTGTTTTTTTACGGAAAAGTGTGTCGCTTTGGTCTGTTTTTTGTAAATTTGCGGTCTGCTTTACATAATATACAGATATGACAAAACGAATATCCTCTTTTGTGGCCTGTTTGCTTGTAGCAGTGGGCTTGTATGCCGGTAAGGTGTATGAGGCATCGTCCTTTGGCATCGTCCCTGGTACGGAAGCCGATATGGCGGGTCTTGTGGCGCAGATGCTTGATGAGGTCAAGGCTGAGGCTGCCGGCAAGGCCGTGACCATACGCTTTGCTCCGGGGGTGTATCACTTCCATCCCGTCACGGCCGTGCACAGGGAGTACTACATCTCCAATCACGACCAGCACAAGGACCGTGCAGTGGGTATTGCTATCGAGGGGTTCCATGACTTGACCATCGACGGGCAGGGTGCCGACTTCATCTTCCATGGCCGCATGCTCCCGATGAGCGTGGTGGGTACCGATGGGTGCACGTTGCGCAATTTCAGCATCGACTTCGCCACCCCTCATATCGCCCAGTGCGAAGTGGTGGCCAATGATACCGAGGGCATCACCTTCCGTGTGGCTCCATGGGTCAATGCCAAGGTCAACAGCCAGGGTGGTTTCGAGCACTCGGGCGAGGGATGGACGCTCAGCTCGGGGTGGGGGATAGCCTTCAATCCTGACACACGCCGTATACTATATAACACGGGCGACATAGGCACTCCCGTACATCAGGTACGCCAGATTGATGAGCGCACCTTCCATGCTCCGGCATGGAAAGACAGTTGCTTGGTGGTGGGTACCATCGTGGCGATGCGCACCTATGAGCGTCCTTCGCCCGGTATCTTTGTGAGCCATGCTACCGATACGCGTATCGAGAACGTGAAGGTACACTACGCCGAGGGTATGGGACTGCTGGCACAGATGAGCGAGGATATCACGCTCGACGGGTTCAGCGTATGTCTGCGCGGCGATGACGACCCACGCTACTTCACCACACAGGCCGATGCCACCCACTTCTCGGGCTGCAAGGGTAAGATAGTGTCTGAAAACGGACTCTACGAGGCCATGATGGACGATGCCATCAACGTGCACGGCACCTACCTCAAGGTGGTGGAGCGTATCGATGACCACACCCTCAAGGGGCGCTACATGCATGGTCAGGCATGGGGCTTCGACTGGGGGTACGAGGGCGATGAGGTGCAGTTCGTACGTTCGCAGACCATGGAGCTGGTGGGCGGTTCGGCCAAGCCCTTCGTGACCGAGGTGGTAGAAATCAAGGCGCTCTCGGCCAACTCCGGTACTTCTGTGCCGGGCTACTCGCACGGTGCCAAGGAGTTCGTCATCCGTTTCGCTGATGCCCTTCCTGACGAGATTGGCTCCGATGCAGGATACGGTATCGAGAACCTTACCTGGACTCCCGAGGTGTACTTTGCCCACAACACCATCCGCAACAACCGTGCACGCGGCACGCTCTTCAGCACGCCCAAGCGCACGGTGGTGGAGGATAACCTCTTCGACCATACCTCGGGTACGGCTATCCTTCTCTGCGGGGACTGCAACGGCTGGTACGAGACAGGTGCCTGTCGCGATGTGACCATCCGTCGCAACCGCTTTGTCAATGCGCTCACCTGCATGTACCAGTTTACCAGTGCCGTCATCAGCATCTATCCTGAGATACCCAACCTCAATGCGCAGAGGGAGTATTTCCATGGGGGAAAGAAGCATGCCATACGCATCGTGGACAATGAATTTGAGACCTTCGACCATCCGCTCCTTTATGCCAAGTCGGTCGACGGACTCCTGTGGCGTGGCAACACCATCCGCAAGAATACGGACTATCCCCCTTATCACTGGAACAACAGCAGCGTGCTCCTTGAGCGCGTGACCAACGTGAAGATAGACAATACCTTTGAGGACTGTGGAAATGAGTTGAAGCAGGTAAAACTAATGTTGAAATGATAAACAAGGAGTTCAGGACTATAGTCTGCACTCCTGCACTCCTGACTCCTGAACTCCTAAAAAAGATATTATGGCTCGAAAGAAGAAAGAACTACCCCTGCTGGAGCAGATTACGATAACCGATGTGGCTGCCGAGGGTAAAGCCTTGGCGCGGGTGAATGATATGGTGGTGTTCGTGCCCTATGTGGTGCCCGGTGATGTGGTGGACCTGCAGGTGAAGCGCAAGAAGCACAGCTATGCCGAGGCCGTGGCGGTGAAGTTCCACGAGTATTCACCCCTGCGAAGCGAACCCTTCTGCAAGCACTTCGGTGTGTGTGGAGGCTGCAAGTGGCAGTGCCTCAAGTATGAGGAGCAGCTGCGCTACAAGCAGAAGCAGGTGACCGACAACCTCACCCGCATAGGCAAGATCGAGCTCCCCGAGATATCGCCCATCCTCGGGTCGGAGCAGACCCGCGAGTACCGCAACAAGCTGGAGTTCACCTTCAGCAACAAACGCTGGCTCACGCAGGAAGAGGTGGTGCAGGATGTCAAATACGACCAGATGAACGCCGTGGGTTTCCATATCCCCGGTGCCTTCGACAAGGTGCTCGCCATTGACGAATGTCACCTGATGGGCGATATCTGCAACCGCATCCGCAACGGTGTGCGCGACTATGCCTACGAGCAGGGGCTCACCTTCTTCGACCTGCGTACACAGGAGGGCATGCTGCGTAATATGATGATACGCCTCGCTGAAGACGAGGCAGAACGAAGTATAAAGGAGTTGATGGTGGTGATGCAGTTCAAGATTGTAGACCCAGCCGAGGAGGTGCAGATGAAGCAACTGCTGCAATATATGGCCGATACGTGGCCCGAGATCACCTCGCTCATGTATGTCATCAACAACAAGTGCAACGACACCATCGGCGACCTACCCGTACACACTTTCAAGGGTGCAGACCACATCATCGAGGAGATGGAGGGACTGAAGTTCAAGGTCGGTCCCAAGTCGTTCTATCAGACCAACAGCCGTCAGGCCTATAACCTCTATAAGGTGGCGCGCGACTTTGCCGGTCTCACGGGTGACGAATTGGTCTACGACCTCTACACTGGCACCGGCACCATCGCCAACTTCGTGTCGCGTCAGGCCCGTCAGGTCATCGGTATCGAGTACGTGCCCGAAGCCATCGAAGATGCTAAGGTCAATTCGGCCATCAATGGTATCGACAATACGCTTTTCTTCGCTGGTGACATGAAGGATATCCTCAATCAGGAGTTCATCAACCAGTATGGCCGCCCTGATGTCATCATCACCGACCCTCCCCGTGCCGGTATGCACAATGACGTTATCGACACCATCCTCTTTGCCGAGCCTAAGCGTATTGTCTATGTAAGCTGCAATCCCGCCACGCAGGCTCGTGACCTCAGCCTGCTCGATGTGAAGTACCGTGTCACCCGCGTACAGCCCGTCGACATGTTTCCCCATACCCATCATGTAGAGAATGTGGTGTTGCTGGAACTTAAGGAATGACGGCGGTAAGATGTGTCTCGGGCCTTTCCTGTCGGTGACATAATGGTGGGCGCAATTGTTATAGCGACATCATGAACGTGTAAGATTCTGACACAAAACGAGGAGCGCTAAATTTAGCGCTCCTCGTTTTGTGTTGGTGCGGAAGGTTACTACTACTGGTACTTCTTATTCAGCCAAATATACAAAACCAACCCTACAATCATTGCTCCCATAGAGCCGAACTGCACGGCATTGATGTTGTTCCATCCCAAGAAATGACTAAGCACCAATACGATAGAGGCAATGATAATGATAATGATGCCCAAATACTTCAAAAGTTCATTCATAATGCTATTCTGTTTTTATATTTGTCTATGCTTAACAAGATGCAAAGAAACACAATAATCTTCAAATGTAAAAATAAATCGAAAGAAATCTCCTGCAAAATGTGAAGAAACCGTAGGTAAACCGACTTTGTCTTTATGGATTCGTTTTTTTTTTTCTAAATTTGCAACTTGTTATAATGGTCTGAGGTTCTTCTCTACATATAGAAGCGGATATGTCCGAATAGCAGGGCGAGAATAGTGCCGGTTGGATAGCTGGAGAAGAATAGCAGGGCGAGAAAAGGATTATGACGCACATAGGATAGATATGGCTTGCATACTACATATTGAAACCGCTACAGACGTGTGTTCTGTGGCGTTGAGTGAAGACGGTGCCGTGCTGTTCGCTAAGGAAGATTTCGACGGACCGCAACATGCCGTGACGTTGGGAGTATTCATTGATGAAGTGCTCTCTATGGCTGACAGTCATGCAAAACCCATCGATGCTGTGGCTGTAAGTTGTGGACCTGGTTCATATACGGGACTGCGCATAGGTGTGTCGATGGCCAAAGGTCTTTGCTATGGACGGGATATTCCGTTGATTGCATTGCCCACGCTTAAGGTGCTGTGTGTGCCTGTACTACTCATGGACGAACTTCCCGAAAATGCATTGCTGTGTCCTATGATTGATGCACGCCGGATGGAGGTGTATGATGTCATCTATGACCGCGCACTTAATGAAGTCAGAGGAGTGAATGCTGACATCATTGATGGAGACAGCTATAAGGAATTTCTTGACAAACAGCCGGTATATTTCTTTGGTAGTGGGGCGGCAAAGTGCAAGGAGGTCATCAAGCATCCGAATGCTCGTTTCCTTGATGCTATACATCCTTTAGCACGCTGGATGTTCCCTCTTGCGGACAAGGAGTATCTCAATGGTACATTTCAGGATGTTGCCTATTTTGAACCCTTCTACCTGAAAGAGTTTGTGGCCACGGTAGCGAAGAACAAGATTTTTTAATTTTATTGAAATAAGCTAAATGAAATACAATACGCAAGAAAAAGCGATGCCAATGCCCGAGTATGGACGTGCTGTGCAGAAAATGGTAGACCATGCGGTTACCATTGAAGATCGAGCCGAACGCCAACGTTGTGCCAATACTATCATTGCGGTAATGGGCAACATGTATCCCCAGTTACGTGATGTGGCGGAGTTCAAACATAAACTATGGGATCATTTGGCTATAATGGCAGATTTCAAACTCGATATAGACTATCCCTATGAATTGGTCGCCCCAGAAACATTGCATCCTATTCCCGAACATTTGCCATACCCGAAAGGAGGTATCCGTTACCGTCACTATGGACGGTGCATACAGGAGATGATGAGCAAGGCTTGTGCCATGCCTGATGGTGAAGAACGCGATGAACTGCTGCGACTCATCGCTGCGCAGATGAAAAAGGAGTATGTACTTTGGAATAAGGAGGGCGTGGAAGACTGCAAAATAATTGAAGATATCCGCGAGTATTCTGACGGACAAATAAACCCGAGCGAGGATCAACTCAAGCTGGGGGTGTATCGAGCTCCTGTGCAACAGCTTAAATTCAACGGGAAGAACCAAAAGAAAAAGAACAGAAAGAAGTATTAAATCAATGCTGAATTGCGGATGATGAATTCTAAGTAATGTCGGACGTAAGACGCAAGACTTGGAACTCAGTATTCGGGATTTGGAACTAAAATATAGAATTCATATAATGGCTTCATTCATCATCGAAGGTGGGCATCGTCTGCAAGGGGAGATTACTCCACAAGGTGCCAAGAACGAAGTACTGCAAGTGTTGTGTGCTACGTTGCTTACACGTGACAAGGTCGTTGTAAGCAACGTGCCCGACATCTTGGATGTGAACAACCTAATCACCATGATGCAATCGATGGGAGTGGAGGTGAATCGTCTTGGCATGGGCAGTTTTAGCTTTCAGGCCAATGACATCAACGAAGGCTACCTTTCAAGCGATGAGTTCTTGAAACTCTGTTCTAGCTTGCGTGGGTCGGTAATGCTTATGGGACCACTTTTGGCCAGATTCGGACGTGTACTGATAAGCAAGCCTGGAGGTGACAAGATAGGACGTCGTCGGCTCGATACACACTTCATCGGATTGATGAAACTTGGTGCTGCATTCTCATACAACGAAGTACGCGGAGTGTACGAACTGAAGGCCGACAGACTCAATGGCACCTATATGTTGCTCGACGAAGCCTCGGTAACAGGTACAGCCAATATCATTATGGCCGCTGTATTGGCAAAGGGAACAACTACTATTTACAATGCTGCTTGCGAACCTTATATACAGCAACTATGCCGCATGCTTTGTCGTATGGGAGCAAAAATAGAAGGTATAGCAAGCAATAGGCTGGTTATAACAGGTGTGGAGGAGCTCCATGGATGTGAGCATGCTGTACTTCCCGACATGATTGAAGTGGGAAGCTTCATCGGAATGGCTGCCATGACACGTAGCGAACTTACCATACGCAATGTCTCATTGGAAAACCTCGGCATCATTCCCGATAGTTTCCGTCGTCTGGGCATTGTGGTCGAAGAATGGGGCGACAATCTACATATACCCTATCAAGAACATTATCAGATAGATTCGTTTATAGATGGCTCCATCATGACTATTGCAGACGCACCATGGCCTGGACTTACACCTGACCTGTTGAGTGTATTGCTCGTCACTGCGATACAGGCCAAAGGTAGTGTACTCATCCATCAAAAGATGTTCGAAAGTCGGCTATTCTTTGTAGACAAACTCATTGAGATGGGTGCGCAGATTATTCTCTGCGATCCCCACCGTGCCGTGGTGAACGGACATGATCACGGCATCAGTCTACGCGGTCATACCATGACCTCACCCGATATTCGTGCAGGTATAGCATTGCTTATTGCAGCGATGAGCGCAGATGGTACTAGCCGTATTGACCGTATTGATCAAATAGATCGGGGATACCAGAACATAGACGAACGACTTAACCGGCTCGGTGCCCGTATAACCCGTATAGAACTATGATACATCCCAAAGAGGTATATCCCATTGGTAAGTTTACACGTACTCACGGTGTACGAGGCGAAATGGCATTCTCATTCACCGATGACGTATTTGATCGTACAGAATGCCCCTATCTGGTCTGTTCTATGGATGGTATTCTGGTGCCTTTTTTTATCGAAGAGTACCGTTTCAAGAATGATAGCGTGGCACTCGTCAAGTTTGAACGTATAGATACATCTGAGGCTGCCTCTATATTTACCAATAAGGAGGTATACTTCCCAAAATCATATGCCGAGCAAACTGAAGATGGTGAATACAGCTGGCAATACTTTATTGGATTCCATACCGAAGATGCTGTACACGGGTATTTGGGGGAATTGATAGATATAGATGAGAGTACTGTCAATATCCTTTTCGTAGTAGAGCGACCCAACGGTGGAGAGCTGTTAATACCAGCACAAGAGGCATTTATCGAAGATGTAGATCATGACAAACGTATAATAAAGTTTAAATTACCTGACGGATTGTTAGAATAACCCTGCTCGTATAAGGGTAACAATTTTATTTTTCGTATCTTTGCAACTGATGAACAAGAAAAAAAAGGATACAGAAGGATTCTGGCAACAATATCTTCGCCGCTATGATATAGTCTATACCCAACGTGGAGGTAAGGATGTAGAGCATCGTATATCTACATCGCGCTTTATCATTAGCCTGTATGTCGCAGGGTTAGTACTTGCCGTTGCGACCATTACGGTGTTGTTATTGTTCTTCACTCCATTGAAGCGATTGATGCCTGGTTATGTTAGTTCCGATGTCCGCCGTCAGATTGTAGAGTCCTCATTGCGGATCGATTCCTTGAGCGATGCCGTAAAGCGTCATCGACTATATGTAACGAACATACAAGATATACTGCGTGGTGAGGTCAAGATTGATACGGTGAGTTCCATCGACTCGCTTACTATACTGCGCAGTGAGGATCTTATGGAACGCTCCGAACGTGAGAAAGAGTTTGCCCGCAAGTATGAAGAAATGGAAAAGTACAACCTAACTTCGCAGACACTGCCCAAGAGCGAGATGGAGAACCTGCATTTCTATCCTCCCATGCGAGGTCTGTTGGCTACACCTTTCAACCCCGAAGAATCTCATTTCGGGATTGATATCGCTGCAACAAATGACAAGAACGTGTGTGCGGTGCTTGATGGCACCATACTGATGAGTGGGTACACCGCGAACAATGGCTATGTAGTCGTAGTGCAGCACGTGGGAAATCTGGTTACAGTCTACAAGCATCTCTCGTCCATCTTCAAGCGTGAAAGTGTGAAGGTGAAGGCTGGAGAAGTACTTGGTGTAGCGGGGGCACAAGGTGACAAGATGGATAATCCCTATTTGCATTTTGAACTGTGGCACAAAGGTACAGCTCTTGCTCCTGCACAGTACATCTCATTCTGACAATGCTATGAATAACAAAACGAACCATACAGAAACTTTGCGCAAACGGCAGATAGCCGTGTTAGGCTCTACGGGCTCTATCGGGACGCAGGCCCTGCAAGTCATAGAAGAGCATAGTGACCTTTACGAAGTATACGCCCTCACTGCAGGCAGCAATGTCCAATTGCTCATTGAACAGGCCCGAAAGTTCATGCCCGATGTGGTAGTCATTGCCAGAGAGGAATACTATGCGACACTGGCGGATGCGCTTGCCGACCTCCCAATCAAAGTCTATGCAGGTGAAGATGCTTTGGCTGATGTGGTACAGGCCGAAGCTATCGATATAGTATTAGCCTCGATGGTAGGCTATGCGGGTTTGCGTCCTACAATGAATGCTATCCGTGCTGGCAAAGCGATAGCTTTGGCTAATAAAGAAACACTTGTGGTTGCAGGTGAACTTGTCACGCAGTTGGCCATTGAGCATCATGTGCCGATACTACCGGTCGACTCTGAACATTCGGCTATCTTCCAATGTTTGGCTGGTGAGCATCATAATCCAATAGAGAAACTACTGCTTACAGCCTCGGGAGGTCCTTTCCGTACTTGGAGCATGGAACAGTTGCAGTATGCAACACGCGATCAAGCCCTCAAACATCCGAATTGGGATATGGGTGCAAAGATTACCATTGATTCAGCTTCGATGATGAACAAGGGCTTCGAAGTTATCGAAGCCAAATGGCTCTTCGATGTGGATCCTTCACAGATAGAGGTGGTGGTGCATCCTCAGTCAGTTATCCATTCTATGGTACAGTTTGCCGATGGCTCGGTGAAAGCACAGCTTGGTACGCCTGACATGCGTCTGCCCATCCAGTATGCGTTCAGCTACCCCTATCGTCTGCCGCTTACGACCGATCGTCTTGACTTTTCTAAACTGTCTACCCTTACTTTCGAGCATCCCGATCCTGTACGTTTTCGTAATCTTGCTCTCTCATTCGAAGCTTTGGAACGTCGGGGCAATATGCCTTGTATACTCAATGCAGCCAATGAGGTGTGTGTGGCCGCTTTCCTCAAAGAGCGTATCGGTTTTCTTCAGATGAGTGATGTGATAGAGAGAACGATGCAGCGTACCGATTTCGTCAAGAATCCGACATATGAAGACTATGTGGCTACTGATGCAGCTGCACGCCGTATAGCGGAAGAACTAATCAATTTATAAATAATAAAAAAAGAGACATGTCAGTATTTTTGATAAGACTACTCCAAGTGATTCTCTCGTTGACCATTCTTGTGGTCATCCATGAGTTGGGACACTTTCTCTTTGCACGCCTCTTCGGTGTACGTGTTGAGCGTTTCTCGCTCTTCTTTGGCAAGCCTTTGCTGCGCTACAAACCCAAGCGTGGCGAGACCGAGTTTGTGGTAGGATGGCTCCCTTTCGGCGGATATGTCGAGATTGCCGGTATGATTGATGAGAGCCTTAATGTAGAACAGATGAAGCAGCCTCCCCAGCCGTGGGAGTTCCGCACCAAGCCTGCTTGGCAGCGTATGCTCATTATGATTGGCGGTGTTTGCTTCAATCTTCTTCTCGCTTTCTTTGTTTATGCCATGGTGCTCTTCAAATGGGGTGACTCGTACATACCTCTCGACAATAGTAAATATGGCATGGAGTTTAACGAGCGTGCTGAGCTCATCGGATTCTGCGATGGGGATGTGTTGCTGCGTACAGACAAGACCGCTTTCACTCGTTACGATGGCGACATGCTCCGTGCCATCGCTGATGCCGATGCTGTTACTGTACTCCGTGGAGGGGACGAGGTAGTTATTGCTATGCCAAAGGAGTTTGGTCTGTTTGACCTTCAAAAAGATGTCCAGCCTTTTGTTCAATTCTATAATCCGATGACAATCGACAGTGTGATACCTGAGAGTGGCGCTGCTCTTGCTGGCCTTGTCAGCGGTGACCGTATTCTTAGTGTCAACGGTGCATCTGCCGATACGTGGGTGACGTTCAGTACTGTTCTCAAGCAGCTGCGCCAGCAGGAGGATGGTGGTGCTATTGTCAATCACGATCTCAATGTGGTATATAGTCGTGCTGGTATTCACGACACAATTGTCGTTTCTACTGATGCCAATTTCATGATGGGTATCACCTTGGAACAGCCTTATATGCCGGTGACCAAGGACTATGGCTTCTTTTCTTCCATCCCTGCAGGTATAGCGTATGGCTGGAATACGTTGAAGGGCTATGTCAGCGATTTCAAGTACGTGTTTACAAAAGAGGGCGCCAGTTCGCTCGGTGGTTTTGGTACCATTGGCAGTCTTTTCCCGGCGCAGTGGGATTGGTATAGCTTCTGGATGATGACTGCATTTATCTCTATCATACTTGCTGTCATGAATATCCTTCCCATTCCAGCGCTTGATGGCGGTCACTTGATGTTCCTGTTGTTCGAGATGATTACAGGACGCAAACCCAGCGATAAGTTCATGGAGCGTGTGCAGATTATCGGCATGGTCATACTGTTTGGCTTGATGATATATGCAAACTTCAATGATATTGTTCGTTTCCTGCTATAAGTGACTTTGTTCTATAATAAAGGAAGAGGGCGTGTCAAAAAACAGCTGACACGCCCTTCTTTTTTGTTTGTGGCTGTTCAAAAAATATGTGTGATAATGTAGAATCTCCTGGCGAGCGGAAATATCGAATTGCCTTTAGCCCCTACGGGCGGCGACCTAAAGGTTCTCAGAGGCCGTTTTTCGTGATAACCGCCTTAGAGTTAATCCTGATTTCTTTTGTCAGGATTTTTCTCCTTCTCAGCATTGGAAATGTCCGATTGTTCGTTTTTACTCTCGGGAAGGTGAATTGACGTCGCTATCTGCTGACCCTATAATTGAGCAGTTTTGTTGCCCCTTACCCTTTATACTACAAACCTGTTCAGCTCCTCCTTTGTCTGCCGCCAGTTGGGCAGGTATTGACTGAGTAGCGATTTGAATTGTTCATTGTGTAGACGCACGATGATGTGCAGCAGCTCGTGCACCACCACATACTCTATGCAGTGCACCGGCCGCTTCATCAGCTCCAGGTTGAAGTTGATGTCGTGAGTCCTGTGGTTGCAGCTTCCCCACCTTGTCTTCATCTGCTTTATGGTCGTTCGGTTGGCTTTCACCCCTATCGTTTGCTCCCATTTCCCGATGAGTTCAGCGAGCAGCGCCTTTAGTTCCGCACGATACCATTCCTGCAGTATCGCTGCTCGGCGCTCCTTCGAGGCTCCCTCGCGTACATATAATATAATGTATTCGTCACCTTCGGTCTCCACCTTTGCCGGGCCATTATAGTATATAACCTTCAGCCTATAGCTGTGTCCCTTGTAGTAATGCGCCTCACCTGATATGTACTCCCGTGGAGTGGGCTGTTTCTTCTCACCAACCCTTTTCACGCGCTGCCTTATCCACGCCTCTTTGGAGAGGACAAACCGCCGTATCGCCTCCTCGCTCATCATCATGGGTGCAGAAACACGTATGCGGGCATCCGTTGGGGAGACCCTCAAGTAGAGGTTCTTGATCCACTTCCGCTCCACCTCTACTGAGATATCCGCCACCTCGATGACGCTCACTTCTTTCCTCTTTCTACCTATTGTCAGGCGCATCGTATCATCTATTCCATTTCCCTACAAAAGTACAACTATTTTCGTCTACAACTTCTTGATTGTCCGTTTTTCTTATGTGAGAAACGCCATCATCCTTGCCATATTTCCGACCGGATGTCACTATCTGCAAGAAAGTAGGGAGAAAACGATGAAAAGTAGGGAGAAAATCGTCGCCCTGCTTGCCGAAGATGGCAAGCTGAGTGCCGTTGCGCTTGCCGGCAAGGTGGGCATCTCGGCAAAAGCGGTAGAGAAGCACCTTGCAAACCTTAAAGCCGATGGCATAATTGAGCGCATTGGCCCCGCCAAAGGAGGGCATTGGAAAGTGAGACAGTAATAACTTCCTACCTTCGTTAATCGTTTTATCCTTCGTTTCTTGGCTACGCCAAAATTTCTCCTTTTCAGAGCCAGTAGGAACAATCCATTATTCTTACTCCTCCTGCTCGTAGTAGTACGAGTAGTCGATACCTTTCATAAAGGTTTCGCGGTCGTTTATTTTATCGGTCAGTGCATCTTTTAGGAGTGCATGGATGCGGCTGCTATCCGTATGGCTTGCTATCATGGCATCAAGATACTCCTTTTTGTCAATCTTGCTCCAATCCACACACATCTTCATGCGTTTCTTGAAAATCAAATCAAGCCAAATGCGGGTACTGCGGCCATTTCCCTCCATAAACGGATGTGCGGCATTCATCTCCACATACTTGTCAACAATCTCGTCAAAAGTCGTTTCGGGCATTTCCTCAACAATCTTTAGATAATTGTGCAGATGCTCCGCCAAGCAAAACAGCGTATTGCCCTTGGCTATCGTCTTTGTGCGTATTTTCCCAGCAAAGTCGTAGAGGCCGCCAAAGAGATAGGCATGTATCTGCTGTAATGATTTTACCTTGCCCACATCTTTGTCCGCCACAAGGTCGCTTTCCCATAGGGTATATGCCTTCTTGCGGCTCTGTCCGTCGATGGTATTGTCGCTGTATGTAAACCAATCAAGGAAATCCATTGCTTGTTGGTTGCGAATGGCCTTTGCCAATTTATCTACACCAGCCTGACTGATGACATCTGTGTTGTACTTCTTACCATCCGAAGCCATCAGTTTCAGTTGGGTAGTGTGACTAACCAACTCATTGTTTTCTTTCTTCGATTTGGCTTTAAGGTATTTCCAATAATTACGGTTCTTTGCGTGGTCATCCTGCTCATTGATAGCACCGACAATGTCCAAAACAGAGAACCACCAATGATTGTGTTCCTCGTCCCAAATGGCTCGCACCTCGCGGTCTTTATAGAATCTGATGGATAATTTTGACATAACTGTTCTTTCTTAAGTTAATCATTTCTCAAACTTTATATCAAGTTTGGAAGTCAATCCACTTTAATATTCTTCTTTACGTTTTATCAGATTTATAAGTACTTTTGTACACTCTTATGCTATCGGCAATAGTTTCAAGCATTTCCTAGCTGATCTTTTAATTGATCACGCAATTCTATTAACTCGTTATACTCTGAATCAGAGTATTCAAACTTCAAATACTCTTCCTCAAGATATTTGTCTTTTTTCATTTGGATATAGTCAATTGGGTTAAAACTTTTTCCATATATCATCGTATATAAGATACAAAAGATAAAATATATTATAGGAGGAAAGTACGTGTACTTTTCCATTGCCTCCCAATCATATTTATACACTATATATATCCAAATGAGAATAGGCAATAAAACTGCTAATACTATTTTTAGCTTTTTCCTAGACCATCTGTCCCAAGCGTGACTTTCCGCATTTCTTTTCCTAGTTTCTAAGCTACCTATTTCTTTAACTACCAACTTTAGCTTATCCTTTTTTCGTTCTTTCTCGGTTTCTGCAAAATGCTTTTTGGCCTCTTCGTGTATTTGCGAGACAACTTGCTCATGTAAACGCGTTAATTCAGCTTTTTCCCTTTGTCTTTCTAGCTCTTTATCTTCTAACTGCTTCTCAAAGTCTTCTTCCAATTTATTTTTAGCAAAAGTTTTTGCATTTTCCGTAACATTGCCTTTAAGGATATCTTCGAATTTAACCTCCATCATAGATTCTATGATAGATTCTTGCTTAGTGAAATCCTCCGTCATTTCACTAATTCCGGCCATAACAGATTGTAAGTCGTCTTCGGATATAATCGAATTATCTTTTGGAATATTCATGAAACTAATAAAACTCTTGTAGTCATCAGTGCTGCGTGATACGTACTTTAATATTAGTCCCATCCACTGACTAGGCAACAAGGTTAGAGGTTGATTTATCGAATGTGTTTTGTCCCAACATTGAAGTTTCTGATCAGATGTCACGAAATAGTATTTAGTGCTTGCTACATCATAATTATTCCGATCTCTAATGCACTCAATCCAATACATATTTCTAGCATCCATCAAATGCGGTTCGTTCCTATTTGTGTTTTTTATAGCTTGAATCTCATTTTTATACTGGGATATAGTCAATGGTTCTTCATTTTCGTTATAAGGCACTTTGAAATCTTCTTGAATGTCAAATTTTCTTATTAATTCTTTATACAGACCATGAATATGTGCCTTAAATGTATCAAAACCATAATTTTGACGCCCATTACGCCATTCATGGTAAAATTGATAGAAGCCATCTCCATTGGAATACTTCCTAAACACTTTTGGGGTTATCCGTCCGAATGGAGTAGATGAATTTAGTTGGCTTAAATGAAACTCAACTGTATTAACGAATTCTTGCCGAGTAAATTTTGAAATGACAAATTTTTGTCCACTATCTTTACATTTTTTCAAGAAAGAAAGAGTACGTCTTTTTCGCATTTCACCGTTAATACCTAAAGCTCTATACAATAGCGAATTGTCTAAATAGAAGACTTTTGTGCGCAAAGATCTTGTTAAAATCTCTTCTGACGAGTTGTTCACAATTACTGCATACTCTATGCAGTAATTAATTAATTTAAATATTGCTTTGTTCTTCTCCTCATTGTTCCATTTTACAAATGCATTGATAGCATCTATATCGGAATCCTCGAACTGTTCTGCATTAAGTTTAGGTATTTGTGCCGTTTTCTTGGGGTTTATAAAATGAGAATACGCTGCAATGTTTGTATTTAACACCGAGTGCAGATAGCTGTATATTAAATTCTTAAATTCATCTCTGGTATATCTGGGTGATTCTTCTAATTCGGATAAGAAATAAGTATCTATGGCGTTGTCTATTTCATTTACAGGTCTAGAGCATAATGCTTGATATCGTTTTTCTTGTAAGTTATATTTGATATTATCAGATGAATTGTTTAGAACTTCCGTAAAGATCTTATCATCCTTAACAATCGATTTTATTTCTTCCTCAGAGAATAACAACCCCATATCATTTTCGATATTGTCGGCAAGTTCTGAAATCGTTAAAAGACTATTGCCATTGTTTATAAATACAGATTCTATAAATCTTCTTTTAATAGTACTAGTAGTGCTTTTTGACATACTATCTGCATAAATCACAGCAGCAGTTCTTGTTATTGACTTTATATCCATAGTACAATAGTAATTAATATCTTTTGTTCCTCTAATGAAATACTTCTTTGATGCTTCTTCTATATCGTTTTTTTTCTTAAATTGTCTACAACTCATTCAAATACTGCATCAACTGTTTCACGGTTATAGCGCCCTCTACCTCCTTGTTTTCAAACACCATGAAGTAGTGATAATCTTTTCCTGCCATATCAGCCCACTTGCGCCCTATTTTTATTTTGTTCAGTGAGTCGTCATTAACCAAGTGGTCACCTTTGGTTTCAATCACAATGGTTTTTCCCGACTTCATGCGGACGATAAAATCGGGATAGTGATTGATAAACCCATTCAAGCAGAAACCTGTCTTCGCAGGATTACGATGCCAGAACATCACATTGTCATTTTCCGCAATTGCTGATATTACATTGTATTCAAAGTCATTAACGGATTCTTCCTTTACATACAAACCTTTACCTATTCCTATCATTTCTTTGCTTGTCATAGCGACTTTATCCACAAACGTATAATGAGGAAGAACCGTAATCCTAGACACATCAAGCCATTGGTTAAAACATTTCGCTTGATGTTCCTCCAGCAGGGTTTCTATTTTCTTTTGGATAGCGTCTCTTGTATTGTATATATTATCGATAAGGCTGTTTATCTCGTCCTCATCACGTGATTCTATCACCCTTGCCACATAGTTCTTTATATCTGGTTCTGAAATGCTCTTTATATCTATCATATGAGCAATCTGCGTCGCCAGGTTACTCTTTTTAGAACTAGCAGACTTGTCAACATATTGACTACGAATAAAGTCTATTGTCCTCTGATTAGACTTCTTAATTGGGATATAACTATCACCACTTGCCTCTACGTCAATAGTTATGCCCTGAGGACGTATTACTGTAAAGTCTACTGATGTATCTTTTGAGGCAAGGTTAAAGCCTTGCGAAAGCATCGTTTTTTCCAATGGCTCCCATTCTTCATCAGAGAAGATTGATGCACCTACTTTTGTATAGAATATAGGCAGTTTCATTAGTGCTGCCACCTCTTGATACTCTACATTTATGTTGTAATACTTTTCCATAGGCATAAATCCGGCTAATGGGTCATCGTTGTTAGAGTTTTCCTCGACTTGCTTTTCGTATTCTTCGCTAAGTTTCGATGCTTGTTGTTGTAGATTGACAATCTCTTCTGGTATGGTTCTATCTTGCAAATCCTGTTTTATACTCTCAACCTCTTCAACGCTCAAATCAATGGGATTCTCTTCCACTTCATCTACTGTATTGTCTGTCGTCACATTGCCAAACAAATCTCCGTAAGTTACAGGACGAGGCTGCTCTGGAGTAGTTTTTTCTATTTCTCTAAAGTCTTTTCTACTGAATCCAGCCTTTTGCAACGATATGATAATCTTCTCTACCGTCTCTCTGAAATCATTTGAACAGGTGAATACATACGATATGTTCAGTAACGCATTTGCATGGTTCATCGCATAAGGCTGTCGCAATATGCGACCAAGTATCTGCTCCACATCCACAGCCGAAGTCTTGTTTGCAAGCGTGGCCAAGATATAAGCAAACGGACAGTCCCAGCCTTCTTTTAAGGCATTGACGGTTATGATATATCTTACAGGGCATTGCTCACTCATCAGATTTATGCCTTTCAGTTCATCTTTATTTGCAGTCTTTATCTTTATTTCTTCTTCGGGAATGCCAAGATTCACCAAGTTCTGTTTGATTTTGTCGAATGTTATATTATCGTCGTCAGTCTTTGGCTGAGCTTGAAACAGCACAATAGGGCGAATATATTTTCCTCCCTGTTGCCTCATCACTTTGGCGTGTTCCTCGAGGCTGTTTCTCATGCGAATGGCACTGACCAGAACATCTTTTGCCGAATTGCGATTTTCAACTATTACAGGCAACTTCACCATATTCTCCTTCTTCAGTTGCATGGCATCTACAAAAGAGATGATGTTGCTATTGTTGCGTGGTGTAGCCGTAAGCTCAAGTATAAAGCGAGGAGCGATGTTATTTAGCATCTCCACTCGCAAGTCAGCTTTGAAGTTATGGCTTTCGTCTACGATAACTAACGGATTCTGCTGTGCTATAACCTGTATGAGTGCCGTAGGGTCTGCCCCCTCAATCAAATTATTCGGATTGGCATAATGATTTACATGTTCAATGAAGTTCCCGTTTTCTCTGAACACACGTGCCTTGGCTTGCTCCGATGATTTGTCTTTCTTTGCTCTGATATTTTCTATAAACGACTGCACACTGAGCACAAAGATTGTTAGATTATCACGCAAGTTCGTGGGGCTTATTCCCTGTCCCATAAGAGCCGATTCCTTGTCCACTACCGTTACTCGATGGTTGAATAGTGCATCCAGTCGTTGGCGATACGGATGCTCCACATCTTGTAGTTTCTCTAACGTCTGTTTCAGTATCGTATCACTCGGCACAAACCAAGCTACAACCTTGTTAAGCGCATCCGTTTGCAGATTATCCATGATTGTCTTTATGGCATTGCAAGCAATAAAGGTCTTTCCGCCCGCCGTAGGCACCTTCAACGTCACGCGAGGCACAGAGTTGACACTATTGATATAGGGGCGCAAGTAATCATTGTCTATCCCACTGACCGATACGCCCTTCGCTTCCCAATAGCGAGAGTAAGCTACAGATAAACTGTTGCTCTTGTTCAATATATCTATATATTGCGCAAGGTCACTTAATGTGTCCTTTTGATATTTCTTCAGTTCCATACTCAAAATCTGTTTATGTCACGCGGAATCTTCTTAAACGATATATTCAGCTTGGCCAATTGCTCTTTGCCAATCGTGCATACATCGGCATATACCACATAATGATTGGCCTTTTGAGGGACAATGCTTAACGTGTCGTGCGACAGCGTAGTCAGTTCTCCTCGTTTGTAATAGAAGAAATATCCCGTGTCGTTATGGTAATCCAAAAGATACGGATATGCCTCATCTTGCTCTCTTGACAGGTGTTCGCGTGTCTCTGTATAATAGATATATTCACGAATCCGCCTTTCACCAACCTCCTCGTTCAATGTGTCATCATCGTTAAACAAGGGTGCGCCTAACTCATAATAGTCAAATGCACCGCCAAAGCCCTCCATGTGGTCTGTATATATTTTAGTACCGACTACTTTCAAGCAATTATCTTCAATCTTTGGCTTTCCTATTTTTTCGTAATTGCCTTGATTAAGTTCTATCATTTGTTGTGCTTCGGTTAACAGAGATTCAGCTTGAAGGATATTCTTCGGAGTGAGTTTCTTAGAATATATTTCTTCTTCTCGCTTTCCTTTATACTCATAACCAGTCATTACCCTTCTCACTCGCTCCGCAGTAGTTGTTTCAGCATAGTCGAGCATCTCTACGAGTATAAACTTACGGTTGCTATTATCTTTTTTATTTCGTGCAATTACTGCATGTGCCGTAGTAGCACTTCCTGCAAAGCAATCAAGGATTATTGAGTTTTCGTATGTAGATATCTCAATAATGCGTTCAATTAGTTTCGACGGTTTGGGAGTGTCAAATGGTATCGCACCTTCAAATATACGCTTCAGCTCCTTCTTTGCACCATCTGTATGATCTACCTCTGTGTATGGCCAAAAGTTGGTTACAAGTTTTCCCTCTACAGCATTGAGATACGTTTTACGACGAATTCCCCCAAGCCCACCTTTTGTAAAGTAAAATTTGGGCCATTGACCACGTTCATATACAGCCTGTGCCGCAGCTCTTGATTCTTCCAAAGAGTTCCTCAAAACTATCGCCTTAACCCCTTGGCGCACTTCCTCTGGTGACACATTACATATCTCGGCACGCTTCTCTGCATCACCTAAATCTTTCAGTTCATACTCGCACCAACCGCTCATAATAGCAAACATCTCATCTTGGCTATAACGCCAACAGGAGGTCATAGAGGGATACAACATTTCTCCCGTAAACGGATGTTGTATCGCATACACCATGCCTTGGTGAGTTGCAGCATTAGGGGCATTCGGGTTATCACTTGTCCAAGGCGCAAAATCATTGTCTGGATTCTTATATTTGGCATCCATTTCTTCTGTTCGCTCCAACTTCTTCGGATTCCATCCTGGTCTACGACTATACACTGTTATATAGTCCGTAGCCATTGGAATACCATCAGAATCATTTCTCGGAGAATAGTTCTTTTGCCAGATGATATTACTAACAAAGCAGCTGCGTCCAAATATCTCATCACAAATAACCTTCAACACCGCTTGCTCATTATCATCATTACTGATAAAAATCACACCATTATCAGACAGGAGCTGACGCATCAGCTGCAATCGCGGATACATCATACATAGCCACTTGTCATGACGTGAGAAGTCTTCGCCTTCTTGTCCCACAACTTCACCCAACCACTTCTTGATGTGCGGGTCATTGACATTGTCATTGTAAACCCACCCTTCGTTACCTGTATTGTAAGGAGGATCTATGTAGATACAGTCGATTTTACCCTCATACTCGGGCAATAGTGCCTTTAGCGCTTCAAGGTTATCGCCATGAATAATCTTATTTCCGCTTTGCGTCTCCGATTTATCATCGGGATTATCAGAACGAAAACCATACTGATGCTCTAATACACGGAATGGCACATCGTGATGATGATTTATAACCTTTTCTTTTCCTATCCAATTGAGTGTAGGCATTGTTTTATATAATTTTAGTCTGCGGTAATAGGTGGATTATAACCAGGAATCGTATACTTGTCGCTACGATTAAGTCCAGAAAAGTCAATATATTCGCTTAAAGATTGAGAATACATAGAGCATTTTAGATCCCTTATTACATTGATTGGTGCTCCACTCATTATCGTATTTTGAATTCTTATTCTATTTACTACTCCATCTTCTTTATCTAGCACTATCTCATATCCATTATCTCCTACATCATAACAGATTGCTCCTCCATCCTTGCTTGCAAAATGTAGAGGAAAAAGTAATTTCAAGTATTCAACGCAACGTCTTGTCTTCAGTTCTAGGTCTTTATCAATATCACCACAAGACATTCCCAACTCTGTCATATAAATTAGGAGTTTAAATATAGGCAATTGTGTCGATAAACTCTCTTCCCTCACTCTTATTGATTCTTGATATATTCTACTTGATGCATTCAAGTCATAAAGCCGGACAATATCCCTCATTGATAATTTTGCCAATTTCAGGTTCATAATTCTGAATACATCAAAAAAGTCCTTGTTTATCCCGACCTCTTGTTTGATTTTTTCCTTCAACTTAGGAAGAGCCAGTTCTGTAATGCTATATCTAAATGGTTCCTCCGATAAGAATTTACTCATATACCCCGCATACGATGCTTCCTTCCCATAGAAATGCTCAAAAATGTGTTGGGTAGTATCATAGTCCATTACTATTACGATGTTACTGAAGCCAAACTTGTTCCCTACTTTATCAGGTTTTGAGCAGTCATCAATATGAGCACTAATCACATTTAATATTCTAAAGAGGTGGGCTGGGTCTAAGCGGTCTAAATCCTCTATAATAAGCACAGGCTTTTTAGGAGGATTATCCTTACCACCCTCGTTGTAGCCGTTTTTAAGAAGATTAAGAGCCTCTTTTATCATTTGAGTATAAGCGTCATCTTCGTATAAACCTCCCTTTTGTACCTCGAATGTCTTAAAATACTTTTCGTATGTTTTTTTTTGCTCCTCGTATTTTTGAGAAATTTCAGTTGCTTTATCCAGCAACTTGCTACATATATTACCACCAGGAATACATGAAAATAAGAAAGAGATAACCTCTTTGAAGTTTTCAAAAGAAAAAATAGAAGTGATAAGTCTCTCCAAGTCTATTCCACTCAATAAATCCAATTTTGCCAATTGAATGAGAATATCCCTTTTTATATATTCAAAAATGTCTTCATTGGGAGCAACCACATAATTCACTGGATATATAGTGATGAATTCATATTCGGAGAATCTTTCAATATCTTCTCTCACCTGCTGCAAGAAAAACGATTTACCTTCACCGAATTTAGCGGACAGGATCATTCTATCCGCATTCTCCAAATGATTCTTAAAATCATTCAGTTTATTATTCAGTTCTTTCTCGCCTATATAGTCCATAAACTGTCACATTCATTAAAGTTTGATTCGCAAATATACACATTATCCCCGAAAAAGCCTATTGATTTTCCGTTTTTATCTGCACAATTTGTTGGAATTGAAATTGGTATTTACGAAAACGATGAGACAGCCTTTGGCTGTACGATGACGAAAACAGAACAACTGCGTTGTTTGGTTAAAGGTTAACAGGCGCGAAGCGCGAATAAAAACCTGCCAGGGGGACTTGGCAGGTTTTTAAGAATTGAAAATTGAAAATGAAAAATTGAAAATTAAGTTTTCGCTTTTTCTTCTAATAACGAGCGCATTACATTCGCCACAGGGACGAACGTATGATAGGATTCGAGCGCTCGGGCGATTATACGGAATTACTTTTTTGTCGGGTGGCAGTTTTTCAATTGAAAATTGAGAATTGAAAGTTCGTGCAAGCGAACAAGAGTCAAGTTTACTTGAACTATTGCAGTGAGCGTAGCCGAACTTCAACGAAGTTAAAGTTGAAAAACGTTCAAGCGAACAAGAGTTAAGTTTACTTGAACTATTGCAGTGAGCGCCGCCGAACTTCAACGAAGTTAAAATTGAAAAGATTGACGAAGACCAGGGCAGACGCACCAGAAAAATCTGTGGAGATTCCGTATTCTATTCTCATAAAATCAAGTCATTAGCCTCACACAGATCTCACGAATCTCACGAAGGCTGCATCGCTAAAGGCTCACAGCTGTCGGCTTTGCCGAGTGTTTATCATCCGGATGGCTAGCACGAGCGTAGCAAGTGCTCTTCGTGAGATTCGTGAGATCTGCGTGAGAATCAAATCTTTGTGAGAGAAGAACCTGTTAGGCGTAAATTGTTAAGATACCCTTTTAGTGCGATTTCATAATGCGTTTTCCCCTAAAAGTATAGTCATTTCTTATTTATTGGCGGCGACCATACGCGCGAATGGTCGCGACCAAGTGCGCGGATGGTGGCGAGCATCCGCGTGGATGGTCGCCATCAAACGCAGGAAAGTGTAGGCCGAAAAAATGAAATCGACAAGGACTTTTGGGAGGTTTTAGCCTGCCTTTTTATGTGTAGTGGGAGGGGTTGACAAGGGCTTTTTGAGGTTGTAACTTCGCGTCGGAATTAACGAAAACGATGACTAAATATGGGATTAATGATATTATATCGCGTAGCGTATCAATTGCAGAACAAACGGTATTTCGGATGTCGTATCTTCGCGGTGTCATTCAACGAAAACGAAAATGATGACGAAGACTCTGCGAGATCCCTCGGCGCTTCGCTTTGTCGGGATGACACACTAAACTCTAAACATTAAACACTAAGCACAAAACTCTAAACAATATATATTATGAAGAAAATCTATGTTTATGTAGGGCAGTTGTGCGGCTGGATGCAGCGCGTTGCCAAGCGTGTGAGAAGAGAATTGTTCTCGAGTATGAATGGCAAGGTGGACGGCGAGACCTTATGCGCCGCCCAAGATGACAAGTCGCAGGTGGTGGCTACGGATGAGGGGGCAGAGGTGAACGAAGTTCGAATTTCGAGGGTCGAAAGGCGTCGTAGTAACGATGACGGTGAATCTCCCAACTCAAATGGGGAGACGCTGCTGGTGAGGGCCGAGCGCTACTTGTGGGAGCGGTATGAGTTTCGGTACAATGTGCTGGCGAGGTGCTATGAATTCAAATTGAAAATTGAAAATGGAGAATTGAAAGTTCGTGCAAGCGAGCGCAATGATAGTTTACTTGCAATTGCTCAGCGAGCGAAACCAAATTTCAACGAAGTTAAAATTGGGTCCTCCGAAGATGTTCCACCGAGAAACGGGAAATGGAGGGTGCTCGACGACGAGCAGCGCCGCTACCTGCTGATGCAGTTGCAGCATGCAGGCATCAACGTGCCGTACATCAGTCACATACAGGCGATAGTGGACTGTGGGCGGGCAACGCGGTACAATCCCGTGACGGACTACTTCGCTTGCTTGCCCGAGTGGGACGGCGAGGATCATATCGGCAATCTCATGCGGAGGGTGACGAGCGATGAGTTTACCCTCACTCTGCTGCGCCGCTGGATGGTGGCGGTGGTGGCCCAGGCCCTGGGGCGCATGGGACGGTATGGCAACTGCCTGTGTCCGCTGCTCATCAGTGAGCGACAGGGATGGGGGAAGAGCCAGTTTACCAAACTGCTGATGCCGCCCGAGCTGATGGTGCACTATACCGACACATTCAACCTGGCGCAGGAGGAGCAGTGCCTACGCAAGATGGGGCAGCACCTACTGGTGAACCTCGACGAGTTTGACCGCCACTCGGCCACGGCACATGCCACGCTGAAGGGGCTGCTGCAGCTGGCGGACATCAAGGTGAAGCGCCCGCACCGTGCCCAGTTCGAGGAGATGCCCCGGATGGCTTCGTTCATCGGCACCAGCAACCGCCGCATGCTGCTGCGCGACCGCACGGGAAGCCGCCGCTACATCTGTGTGGAGCTGTCGGCACCCATCGATGTGGACACGCCCGTCGACCACGCCCAGCTCTATGCCCAGGCCCTGCACCTGCTCGACGGGGGCATGCGCTACTGGCTCGACGAGGAGGAGACGATGCGCCTGGAGGAGCACAACGCACCGTATAAGATGGAGCATGGCCCCGAGGAGCTGCTGACGCAGCACTTCACTCCCGTGGCGAAGAAGAAGCACTACGCCGATGATGAGCTGTGGAGTGCGGTGGCGGTGTACGACTACCTGCACCGCATAGACCCGCTGCTGATGCGGAGCGTGGAGCGCACCACCTTCGGCATGTATGTCCGTCGCATGGGATTCGAGCAGGTGCGCCGCGAGAATAAGAGGTATTTTGCGCTACGCGCAAATTGACAATTGACAAATGACAATTGACAAGGGGTGAATTACTGTCCGGAAGGCAATTGTCATTTGTACATTGTCCATTGTCAATTAAAAAAAACTGCCAGGCGGCAAACATGTAATTGTATAAGGCGTAATGAACGATTTTTGTGGTGTGCTTTTTGTACGGATTTAATCTTCTAATGCGCTTATAATGAGTTTGAAATGTTGATTATGGATATAATCTCCGATGAACAAAAAGACAAAACCTGCCAGGCGACCCTGGCAGGTTTATGTTAATTAGAATGATCGAACTTATCCTTCAACAACGTAAAGTATAATAATATCTTTTCGAGAATATAATGAGAGTATGATAATAATACCTATTTTTGGAATAATCTCATAATCCGCTAAGAATAAAAAGTTTATGCGGAAAGTTCAAGAACGAGGTAATGAGTTGGCAACTGTTCTGATTTCTACATACTTGCGTGCTTTGCATTGATGTACAACTCATCTTGGAACAAAGGTACAACTTTTTTATAAACGAGCAAAAAGGCGGTGCATTTTTCATTATTGCAGGGTAATATTTGAATTTAGTCTATAGTCAATCTGCGATATTATGAGTTTCCCGATTCCGTCATTCGCCCTTTCCTTTGCTCGTCTGCGAAGGTAGTACAATAGCCCTTGAAAGTTGAAAGGTCAGGGCGACAAGCCGTTTCGGACTTAACCTTCCTCCTACGGAGAGTATTCACCCCGAAAACCTTTCCCCTTTAAATGTCTGTACTCAAAAATGCAGACGGCAACGGAAATGAGCGACTGACGAAAATGTAGAAGATAAACAGACAGCATACAAAAGGTTTCTTACATTTATAACCCATTTGTATG
>JAFQLT010000042.1 GCA_017396545.1 Bacteroidaceae bacterium
CTATACCGTCACTTATATGGTGGACGGTGAGGTTTACAAGACGGAGAACATAGCTTACGGCAGCAAGGTGACTGCTATGGCAGTACCTGTCAAGGAGGGCCATACCTTCGGTGGCTGGAGCGGTGTTCCCGCTACCATGCCTGCCAAGGACGTTACGGTCAGTGGTAGCTTCACCGTGAACTCCTACACCATAACCTATATGGTAGACGGTGAAGTGTTCCAGACTGTGATTGTCACTTATGGTGCTGCAATCACATTGATCGATACTCCCACCAAGGAAGGTTACATGTTTAGTGGTTGGACAGATGCTCCGGGCACAATGCCTGCTCATGACGTGACCATCAACGGCCGTTTCGTTACGGATGCCTACACTGTAACCTATATGGTTGATGGTGAAGTGTACAAGACCGAGAACATCGCTTATGGCAGCAAGGTGGAAGCTATTGCAGTACCTGTCAAGGAGGGTCACACCTTCAGCGGCTGGAGCGAAATTCCGGAACTAATGCCTGCCTATGACGTGACCATCAGTGGAACTTTCACCGTTAACAAGTATCTCGTGACCTTCAAGATAGGAGATGAGGTGATTGCTGCCGACTCGTTGGAGTATGGTGCAACAATCGTTGCACCCGAAGCTCCCGAAAAGGAAGGCTATACCTTCGATGGTTGGAAGGGTATTCCAGTAACCGTGCCAGCTAAAGATTTGATAATAGAGGGTAAGTATGCAGCAAAAGAGTATCTTCTGACGTTCATTATTGATGGAGCACTTTATGAAATGCGTAAGGTAAGATGCGATGAAGAGATTGCACCATTGGATGTAACGGAAAAGGAGGGGCATACGCTCATTTGGGAGAACTGGAAGGATACGATGCCTGCCAAGGATTATACGATAAGAGGTAAGTATACTCCCAATAACTATGCTGTTATCTATAAGGTTGATGGTGTTATGGTGCGGACCGACTCCATAGCTTATGGTACCCCTTTTGTGTTATGCGAGGAGCCTGTCAAGGAGGGCTATACCTTCAGCGGATGGAGTAAAGTACCGGAAACAATGCCTGCTGAGGATGTGACTGTCAGCGGAACCTTTACCGTCAACAAGTATCTCGTTACCTTTAAGATTGGTGATGAGGTGATAGCTGTCGACTCTCTCGAATATGGTGCCATCATCGTTGCTCCCGAAGCGCCAGAAAAGGAAGGCCATGCCTTCAGTGGATGGGGTGAGGTGGCGGAGACCGTACCTGCCGGTGATGTGACATACGAGGGAAGCTACATCGTAAATATATATAAGGTATACTACAACGTTGACGAAGAGTTGGTGCACACCGCTGAGGTTGCCTATGGTGAGGCCATCCCCGAATACGCTTATGAGCCTACCAAGGAGGATGAGATCTTTGAAGGTTGGGTAGGGGAAACCTACGAGACGATGCCCGCGCATGATGTGACCTACGTGGCGAATATCACGAACGATGTTCTTCAATTGACAGTTGACAATTCACGATTGACAATTTACGACCTCACAGGGCGCAAGGTGACAAGCACCGAGAACCTGAAGGGCGGTATCTATATCGTCAATGGCCGTAAGGTGGTGATTAAGTGATTAATGGTATGTCTCATGGAGCGGACCAGGTTATTCCCCTGGTCCGCTTCTGTATTTTTAGAACATGAATCCCATGAGACTCATATTCCTTCGGCTAAAGGATAGGCCTTTTCGTAACATAAGCTTAGGTAACTAAAAAGACAAAGGAGATACTATCTTGTATTCTCCTTTGTCTTTTTTTAGTGGAGCATGCGAGACTCGAACTCGCCACCTCTTGACTGCCAGTCAAACGCTCTAGCCAGATGAGCTAATGCCCCAAAAATCGCATCTTTCCTTGATTTCGGTTGCAAAGTTACATATAATTTCGGAATAAACAGTATCTTTGCAAGAGTTTTTTTATAAAAATGTTGTATCCAGTTAAAGAAAAGATTATTCTCGGTATTGATCCCGGTACTAACCTCATGGGATATGGTGTTATCAAAGTCGTTGGTACCAAGGTCTCTATGATGGCTATGGGCGTGATCGATTTGCGCAAGTATAGTGATACCTACCTCAAGTTGGGTAGAATATTTGAGCGTGTGCGTGGTATCATTGATTCCTATTTGCCTGATGAGCTTGCCATTGAAGCTCCTTTCTTTGGCAAGAATGTGCAGACGACTCTTAAACTTGGTCGTGCGCAGGGTGTTGCTATGGCTGCAGCCATCAGCCGTGAGGTCCCCATCACAGAGTATGCACCTACAAAAATAAAGATGGCCATTACGGGCAATGGATCGGCTGGCAAGGAGCAAGTAGCCGACATGCTACGGCGTATGTTGGATATTGATAAGGAGGAAATGCCTCATTTCCTTGATGCAACCGATGCTCTCGGTGCTGCCTATTGTCACTATTTGCAGATGGGACATCCTGAGATAGGGAAAGGATGTGGAAGCTGGAAGGAATTTGTGGCCAAGAATCCTGGTCGGGTGAAAGGTATCAAATGATTCTGTGCATTTCTTCGTGGGTGTTAGTTGTTCCTTTTCTATGATCTGCAACTTTATTGTTAGATGATATGTTTTGTACATGCATTATAGTGTATGTGTGTGTTGCTGTATAGGAAAAATGTTTCGATTCGTTTGCTGAATACGAATTTATATTTTATTTTTGCATTTGAAGAATAGCAAAAGAGGTGACGAAGATGCTGAAGAATACGGTGAAAATTATATTTCCGCTGCTTTTAGCTGGGGGATTGCTCTTTTGGATGTACCGCGACTTTGATTTCTCGGAAGCAAAGCGTATCTTCTTGCAAGAGATGAATGTGTGGTGGCTGGTGGCTTCGCTCGTACCCATCACGTTGAGTCATGTTATGCGTGGTCTACGTTGGCTCATCACACTTGAACCTCTGGGTTATCGACCAAAGAGGGGAGATAGTATTGACTCTATCTTTATAGCCTATGCTTCAAATATCATAATTCCTCGGGTAGGCGAGGTGTCACGTTGTGCTGTGTTGAGCAAGTACGATGGCGTACCTTTTAGTAAGGCATTGGGTACACTTGTTGCTGAACGTCTGGTGGATATGTTGTTAGTACTTGTTTTTGTGTGTGCAATGCTTTTGACTCAGCTTGATGTCTTCGTGTCGCTCTTTGCACGTACTGGCACCAATGAGGCTTCCTTGAAAGCACTTCTCATGTCGCCTAAAACCTATCTGGTTGTGGGGGTGGTGTTGATAGCATTTGCTCTGCTGTGGATACTACTCAAGCGTACAGTACTGTTTACGAGAATCAAGCAAATGGTGCGTGGGTTTGTGGATGGGTTGTTGTCGCTACGAACCATGCATCGTAAAGGAATGTTCATTCTATATACTATAGGTATATGGATCGGTTATTTCCTCGAGTTCTACCTCGCTTTCTTCTGCTTCTCCTTCACTGCAGAGCTTAGCATGGTGCAGGCATTGGTGATATTTGCGGCCATAAGTCTGGCTATTATCATACCCACACCCAATGGCGCAGGGCCATGGCACTTTGTGGTTATCTCCATGATGACACTTTATGGCGTGTCGCAGACGGGAGCTTCATCGTTTGCGCTTATCGTGCATGCATTCCAGACACTCGGTGTGGTGCTGCTTGGTGCTTATGGTTGGGTAGCGTTACAGATGAGGAATAAGAGGAAGGATCAGCCCCCTCTAACTCCTCTCAAAGAGGAAGGACTTCAGAGTCCGATGAGTAATAACAAGATTTAAATGCCATAAGAATAAAAAAATAGATTACAATATTTTATGAACCGCGATGTCCGCAAGCTTCCCCTCGGGGTGAGTTGAGGGGGTCGCTCTAACTAAAGAACCATGAGTACAATAGCAGAATTAGCTCCTCAGAGCGTGTGGAAACATTTTTATGAACTTACACAGGTGCCCCGTCCTTCGGGCTACCTCGAACCCGTGCAGCAGTTCCTGCTCGACTTTGGCAAGAAAATTGGCGTAGAGACCTTCAAGGACGACGCTGGCAACATTATCATGCGCAAGCCCGCCACTCCGGGTCTCGAAGACCGTAAGGGGATAGTGCTCCAAGCACACATGGATATGGTTCCCCAAAAGACTGCGGATAGCACTCACGACTTTGAGAAAGACCCTATTGAGTGTTATATAGATGGCGACTGGGTGCGCACACGTGGTACCACCCTTGGTGCTGACAACGGGTTGGGTGTAGCTGCTATTATGGCAATTATGGAGGACGACACCCTGGAACATGGTCCCATCGAAGGACTCATCACTGCCGATGAGGAGACTGGTATGTTTGGAGCTTTCGGCTTGAAGCCTGGAACCGTGTGTGGTAAGGTATTGCTCAACCTCGACTCTGAAGCTGAAGGTGAACTCTATATCGGTTGTGCCGGTGGTATTGATGTAACAGCAACTTTGCAGTATATGGAGATAGAGCCGGAAGATGGGTATAAGGCTGTGCGTATTACTCTGAAGGGGTTGCGTGGTGGACATTCTGGACTTGAGATTTGCGAAGGTCGTGCAAATGCCAATAAGCTGATGGGACGCTTCGTGCGCGAGGCTGTGCTCGAATGCGATGCTCAACTGGCTCAGTGGAAGGGAGGCAATATGCGCAATGCTATTCCGCGCGATGCATCCGTAGTGCTCACTGTACCTGAAGATGCAGTAGAGGATGTCAAGGATCTGGTATCCCGCTGTGAGGCACTCTTCAGTGAGGAGTTTGCCAGCATTGAGAGCGGTATCTCTCTCACCGTTGAGGAGGTTGATATGCCTGAAAGCGAGACTCCGGAAGAGATTCGCGACAATCTCATCGATGCAATTTTGGCTTGCCAGAATGGTGTAATGCGCTATATCCCCACGATTCCCGATACCGTGGAGACATCGAGCAATCTCTCTATCATTGAAATCGGCAATGGTAAGGCACAGTTCAGCCTTCTCGTGCGCAGTTCTTCGGAGAGCATGAAAATGTTTCAGGCCATTTCGCTTGAGAGCTGTTTTTCTATGGCTGGTATGCGCGTAGAACTCAGTGGAAGCTATAGTGGCTGGCAACCTAATGTGGACTCTCACGTACTGGCAGCCATGAAGGAAGCCTACAAGGAACTTTTCGGCAAAGAGCCCGAGGTGAAGGTCATCCATGCAGGTCTTGAGTGTGGTATCATAGGTGCTGTAAATGAGGGTATGGACATGATCTCTTTTGGACCAACACTGATGTCTCCCCATTCGCCTGACGAGCGTGTACTCATTCCTACTGTGCAGAAGTTCTACGAGCTTATCTGCTATGTTATCAAAAAGGGAGTAGAGTAGGAGAGAAGAAGTTTAATAGAAACGGCTGTGGTACGTTGTCTAAAAAAAAGAACAATGATGAACAAAGAATTATCAATGAACCCCAATAAAATAGTAGCTTACCTGCAGAAACCCTGTAAAGAGTTCACGAAAGCAGATATTATACGCTACATTAAAGAGAATGGTATTCACATGGTCAACTTTATGTACCCTGCAGGGGATGGCCGTCTGAAGACACTTAATTTTGTTATCAATAACGAGGCCTATCTTGATGCTATCCTCACCTGTGGTGAACGTGTTGATGGCAGTAGTCTCTTTCCTTTCATAGAGGCTGGTAGCAGCGACCTTTACGTATTGCCGCGTTTCTGTACGGCATTCGTTGATCCATTCTCCGAGTTGCCTACACTCTCCATGTTGTGCTCATATTTCAATAAGGATGGCGAGCCTTTGGAAAGCTCGCCCGAGAACACCTTACGTAAGGCATGTCGTGCATTCAATGAGGTGACTGGCATGGAATTTCAGGCCATGGGCGAATTGGAGTATTATGTGATAGCTCCTGACAGTGGCATGTTCGCTGCCACTGACCAGAAGGGCTATCATGAGTCAGCTCCCTATGCCAAATTCAATGAGTTCCGTACTCAATGCATGGCTTATATTGCTCAAGCTGGTGGGCAGATCAAGTACGGTCACTCTGAAGTCGGTAACTTTACTCTTAGTGGCATGATTTATGAGCAGAATGAGATAGAGTTCCTTCCTGTCAATGCTGAAGATGCTGCAGATCAACTAATGGTAGCCAAGTGGATTATCCGTAACCTTGCTTACAAGCATGGCTATGACATTACTTTCGCCCCGAAGATTACAGCAGGAAAAGCTGGCTCTGGTTTGCATGTACATATGCGTATCGTAAAGGACGGACAGAACCAGATGCTCGATGGTGGTGTGCTCTCGGCAACAGCGCGAAAAGCCATTGCCGGCATGATGGCACTGGCTCCATCAATCACCGCTTTTGGAAATACGAATCCTACCTCATACTTCCGGCTTGTGCCTCATCAAGAGGCTCCTACGAATATCTGTTGGGGCGATCGCAACCGCTCGGTACTTGTTCGTGTTCCCCTTGGATGGGCAGCAAAGAGTGATATGTGCCAGATTGCCAATCCGTTAGAAGGTAAGAGCGATTATGATACCACACAGAAGCAGACTGTAGAGATGCGCTCACCGGATGGATCGGCTGATATCTACCAGCTCATTGCAGGGCTCGCTGTGGCATGTCGCTATGGCTTCGAACTGGACAATGCACTTGAGATTGCTGAGAAAACCTACGTGAATGTGAATATCCACCAGAAGGAGAACTCCGACAAACTGGCTTCACTGGATTGCCTTCCCGATAGCTGTGAGGCTTCGGCCGACTGCATAGAGAGCCAACGTGAAGTATTCGAAAAGTACAACGTATTCAGTCAAGCTATGATTGATGGTATCATCAAGCGCCTTCGTTCTTATGGTGATCGTACTTTACGTGCCGACATCAATGGAAATCAGGAAGAGATGCTTAAGCTGGTGAATCGTTATTTCCACTGTGGGTAGATATACAAATGCTGTTTAAGTGAATTGTCTATCAGACGGCTCCGGTAGAATTTGCTGGAGCCGTCTGCTTATAGTATTCTCTGCAGATCAATAATCTAAAGATATGGAAACAATGCATAGATTAAGGCATAGTGTGTTTGCTGTTGCAACGGGCATCATGATAGCATGTGCGAGTTGCACTTTCAGTTCCTCTCCGAAGAAACAATCATCAAATAAAAATAATAGTGTTATGGATTCTACTACACCTCAAGTACGTATTACTACTAACTATGGCGACATCATTGTGCGTCTTTACGATGAGACTCCTGAACATCGTGACAACTTCCTCAAACTGGCTCGTGATGGCTACTATGACAGCACGCTTTTTCATCGTGTAATCAAGGACTTCATGATTCAAGGTGGTGACCCCGACTCAAAGGGGGCTCCTGCGGGAAAACGTCTTGGTACGGGAGGACCGGAATATACTATCCCTGCCGAGTTCGTATACCCTAAGTACTATCACAAGCGTGGTGTACTCAGTGCAGCCCGTCAGGCCGACCAAGTGAATCCCGAGCGTCGTTCATCGGGTTCTCAATTCTATATCGTATGGGGCAAGAGATACAGCGAAGATGAACTGAAACAACTGGCTAGTCAACTTAATGGACAGCGCGGTCAGCAGATTTTTAACGGTCTTGCATCTCAGCACCGTGATTCGATACAGGCCATGTACAAGGCTGGAGACCAAAAAGGGCTCATGGCTTTACAGCAGCGTCTTGCCGCTGAGACCGAGAAACTATTGAAGGAGACTCCTGGGTTTTCTTTCACTCCTGAACAGGTGAAAGATTATACAACTGTGGGGGGGACACCTTTTCTCGATAACCAATACACTGTATTTGGTGAAGTGGTAGAGGGCCTCGATGTGATAGAAAAAATCCAAAGTATGTCTACTGACAGTGCCGATCGTCCCAAGGAGGACGTGGTAATGACGATGACAGTATTGGAATGATAACCACAGCTTAGAACTTCGAATGAACAGGAAAGTTAATTAGAAACTTATTGCCACTATAGATTTAAGTAAGTTTCTCAAAGGGTGGGGTGTGATCCTGTTATTTAGGGTCACACTTTTTTTGTATTCTATCCTTAAGGTTATTCTATTGTCCAATATCCTTTTTATTACGCTGTTTTTTCTTTACAAAGTATTTTGCATTGCAACTTAGTGTACATTAATGCTTTATGGCTATTTTTATGCATTTGTAATGCCAAATCCTTGCTATTTTTCCATCTTTACGTACTCCAGGCCACAAATATCCGATTCTCGCTCATTTTGCGCATGGAGGAGCTGCTACTACTACGGGTAGATAACAAAAGTAATTTTCATAGGCGCAACCAAGAGTAGAAATGTTATCAACGCGTATACTTGCAGATGTGAATTGTAAACTCAAACGCATAGGCATAACTCCTACCTTGAGGAGGTATTTATTATTTGTATCAGCATAAATCTATTTATGTAAATCACCCTGCTGATGCGGTTGAATATATAGTATTACTTATAAAGTATTAACTAAATATAAGAAACTCAGTGTATTTACCAATGATTTATTAAAGTGCTTTATCAATCTTTTTGCATATTCGTGTATAATTAGACAATTATTCCCAAAGAGTCTATAGAATATATACATATTATAATATATATCAATAAAATAAGGTTAATATGTGAAGTTGTTTACATCTGTGTTTCCATATATGCAAGGCATAGCCCCTGAGCGCAATTTACATTTGTATCTCCATATACTATTTATTTGCGTTATCTGCATTTAGAAATATAAATTGCAAATGTGAATTAAAAGATTTACCTTTGTAACATCAATATCGTAGGCTAAATATTACAAAAATATACTGATGAGAGAGCGTATTAAAGAGATTATAGAGCGTGAGGGCATGGCCCAGAGTCAGTTTGCCGATTTCATCGGCGTCAACCGCCCTACCTTGTCGCACATCCTGCTTGGACGCAACAATCCGAGTATGGAGGTAGTGATGAAGATTCATCAGAAGTTCCCGAAGATCAATATCCTGTGGCTTCTCGATGGCATCGGCTCCTATGAGAGCGATGCAGTGGCTGACTATCCTGCCGGTACGCTACTCGAAGACCAGATGGCCAACATCTCTTCCGAATCCTTTACGGCCCCTTCGGGATATGATGAACAGGCTACTCCTGCTGCATCAGGCAGTCAGCCTCAGTCGCGCTTCTATCAAGGCGAATTGTTTGCTGAGAATGCCGTATTTGCGGCCGAGAGTGCGGGCGCTCCGAAAAATCGCAAGGAAATGTCGCTTCAGACACCACCTAAGGCACCTTATCTCTCTGATTCACAAATAGAATATGCAAAAAAAAGTTTGCAGCGAAAAATCGTCGAAATAAAAGTTTTCTACGATGACGGCACCTACGAGACGTTTAAGGCATAATTTACAGCCCTGTCCTCGTTGAGCGTTCCACGGTCATCGCCCATTTACTGCTCAAACTCCAGTTCCAGCTGCTCCCATGTGCTTTGTGGGGTGCTGTCATCTTCGTCGTGCGGGTTCGATACCGATAGTCCTATCAACCGTATGGGATGATTCTCATACTCCACCTCTGCCAGCAGCTTCTTGGCTATTGGCAGTATGGTCTTCATGGTCAGCAGTTCCTTCTCCTGCGTGATGCTACGGGTGATCTGTGTGAAGTCGTGAAACTTCACCTTCAGCGTCAGCGTATTGCCCCTGAAGTCCTTGTCGGCAAGGCGTCTCACGAGCTCCTCTGCCGTATGGTACAGTTCCACGATGACTGCTGCCTTGGTGTGTATGTCGTGCTCCAAGGTACGCTCACATCCGATGGACTTGCGCACCCGCACAGCCTCCACGGGTCGTAGGTCGATACCCCGGGCAAAGTCATAGTAGAGGTGTCCCACCTTGCCAAACTCGCGTGTGAGTCCATCGAGCGACCATTGGCGCAGGTCCCTGCCATTGTGTATCCCCAAGGTATGCATGCGCTTGGCAGTGACTTTGCCCACGCCCCAGAACCCTTCGATGGGCAGCTGGTCGATGAAGAGGAGCGCCTTGTCGGGATGTATGGTACACAGTCCGTCAGGCTTGCGGTAGTCTGATGCTATCTTGGCGAGAAACTTGTTGTACGACACACCAGCCGAGGCCACCAATCCCAGCTCTTCCCTTATTCTCTTCTTTATCTCGCGGGCAATGTCGACAGCCAGCTCTATCCCCTTCTTGTTTTCCGTGACATCGAGGAACGCCTCGTCGAGAGCGAGCGGCTCAATGATATCGGTATACTCGCGGAATATCTCGTGTATGTGGTCCGACACCTCCTTGTACACCTCCATCCTGCCCGGCACGAACACCAGTTCTGGGCACAGGCGCATGGCCTTGAGCGATGCCATAGCCGAGCGCACCCCATACTTGCGTGCCTCGTAGCTTGCAGCCGACACCACGCCCCGTTCACCGGCATGCCCTACGGCCACAGGCCGTCCGCGCAGCTCGGGGAAGTCGCGCTGCTCTACGCTGGCGTAGAAGGCATCCATGTCGATATGTATGATCTTGCGGTCGGTCATGAGCGCTATCAATGATTATTAGGGCTTCTTTGAGTTTCTTGGAGTTTCTTAGGATATCCTAAGCCCTCCTAGGACTCCCTAGAATATCCTAGGATTTCCTATAACTTCCCCCCTCACTATCCGTTCCAGCTCCGCCAAGCGTTGCCGTAGTGCGGCGTTTTCCGTGCGCAGGGCAGTGTTCTCGGCCTCCAGTTGCTGCATGTAGGTGTCTTGTGCCTGACGGTATCCGGTGCGTGCGGCATACATTCGCTCCTTGATGCCACCCTCGGTGACGAAGCGCTCCTCCAAGGTGCGCAGGTAGGCACACATCATCTTGTCCGTCTGGTGGCATAGAGTGAGCAGTAGGTTGGCATACTCCTCATCCGTCATCTTGCTCACTAATGGAGCATACGCCTCGTAGTCATTCTGCTCTCGACAGAAATCGCGCATCCTCTTCTGCCGCTCGCTATCTTTGGGCCACACCTGCAGGTGGTGCGTGTTGAGGTAGTCGAGATAGTCGGCACGCAACTCTTGCAGACTCCCCCGGGCGGTGTTGATAAGCTTTATCTCCATCTCCGAGCTCGTCTGCCCATCCTCACTTCCCTCGATGATGTTCTGCTTGCCACTGCGTGCAGCCTGCACCATCTGGTCCACCGTGCGGTCTCCATGAGCAGGCAGGAAACGTTTGCAAAACGCTACCGTCAACTGATATATGGCATCACTCTTGCGGTAGAAAAAAAGCCCCTCCCATACCGTCGCCTTCTTCAGCACCTTGTCTTTGGAGTCGTAGTCCATGGTGTATGTGTTTATTGTTATTGTTGGTTATTATTAGCTATTATTAGTTTGTTCTATTATTTAGCGCTCCCTAGGTTTTCCTAGAGTTTCCTAGGATCTCCTAGTACTTCTTAGAATCTCCTAGAAACCCCTACCCATCCTAATCGCAAGCAAAGTTAATAAATATGTCACCTGGCAGCAACACTCCTGGTAACTTTTCTGTTAATGAATACTTTCTATAATGCCACAAAAGAGGCTCAAAGCGCGGCGCTTAATGCGCCTTATGCACCTTGATGCCCCTTGAGATGTATTTACGTATCGGCTTAGTATCCTCTGCGTTCGATGAGTTGTTTTATCTCTTCGATGTCCTTAGATAGCTCCTCTATTCTTTCTCGGTAGTATTTTCCCCAATCTTTGTGTGCGGCCTTTACGTTGTCTATGTGACCATCTGCATGCAGCTTATTGGTGTATTCCTGCAAACTTTACTCATATCAAAGAGGTCGCAACCGAAGGCTTGGAACGACTGGTTGAACTTCTTGCATTATTATGATTTCTAACGAACTTTATATGTGCTCATTGTTCTTCGGCCATGGGCACAACAAGTATGCTATCGTTACATTGTTGTTGCGAATATACGGACATTCGGCTTATTAACCGCATTTTTTGCGGCTTATTAACCGCAAACTGTCATTTTTATTCAATAAATCTCCTTTTGAACATTAATTCTTAAAAATTATCCACGAATTTTCAAAAACACTTGTTGTTATTATCAATTTATTATTACATTTGCAGTGGATATGGCTACGGCCGTGTCCAAGACATTTTGGTAAAATAGCGTTTCGCTATTGTCACTTGCTCCAAGAAACTTCCACAATTCACCAAGAGCAAACATACAAGACAATGGGCACGAAATGCCTGCGCTATGCGTGGGTTGTGTTTATCTTGTATGTAAGTATGTGGAAGTACTTTTGGAGCGTGATAACCGACTCACGCTTTCTTTTTGTGGTTATGCGTGAGGCCAATGTTGAAAGAAGACATTATTAACTTATTGTATAACTGACAAAAAGAATCAACGTATGAAAAAACTGTTACTAAGCGCTGCGCTGCTAACTATGAGTATTATATCTTACTCACAAGTATATGGAGAGTTTTCATTACCCCATACAACATCGATAGAAAAGCTGAGCCAATTTGTAGGGCAACGGGTAAAGGTTCCAAGTAATTATGGTGGAGATATCCACGATAGAGTCCGCTTTGAAAGCAGCGATTTCTATGCTAAAGAAGATGTGATCTATACCATAGAGAAAGTAAAAGCAAATTCGAAAGTAATCACTCTCTATTTATCAGACACAAAAGGTAATAAATTTAAAACGAAAATAGACGCATACAAACGCCATAATTACAATACGATGACAACTTGTGAGAGTTTTTTTCTTGTCGACAAATACAATGATTATGTCATAAATTTGAGAAAAAAATACATAGATTACAAATTTTATGATGAATCTGGAAAAGTTTGTGCGCAAGTGATAAGTATAAAGTTTGACGAAGTTGGAAATAGCCTTCCACAGCCTGTATACACAGTACAATGCTCGATGTTTGGTAACCGCTTTGAATGTAAAAGTTTCGAAGAGGTAAATCGCATTTTTAGTAAAATTGGTGAGCCGATACTTAATGCAACTAATGACACCGTGGCCGTCATAGCAGGAGTCGCAGAATATATAGACAATAAATATAGCTCAGATGTACTAAAGTATCGTATAAAAAACTGCTACGATAGAAGTTATTTTAATGCGACAAAAGGAGAAGCCGAGAAATGGGCACTCAATGTAGGAAGAGTATATACTCATCCTAGAGTTAAACATTCATATAAAATTATAGGTATTGAAAGTAATACTAAGTATATTGTTCTGAACACGAATACCAATCAGAGAAAGTATTGTGACATAAACAATACAGAGAAATATATCTTCAACGAGGACTTATCGGGTAACTATGTGTCAATACTCAGCAAGGTGGAGAAACCCTCAAATCCCGCGATTAGATACGGAAAGACTAAGACTGTAGAGAGTAACTCTGATATTACTCAATATAGCTATGTGGACAATGTGATTGACATTTTAATTGTAGGAGACGGCGAAAAGTTTAGCTTCATCCTTAAAAACATATCAAATAATTCCATCAAGATAATTTGGAATGAAGCTGTATTTGTAGATTTTAATGGTTCAACCTCAAAAGTCATACACTCTGGTATAAAATACGCACAACGCGAAGGTGACCAGTCTGCCACCACAATTATCAAGGGGGCGAAAATAGAAGATGTAGCTGTACCTACGTGCAATATTAGATATAGTTCAGTATTAAAAGAATGGGTTGAGGATTCTATGTATCCAACAAGACCAAATGAAAACCTTGGCCAAATACGTTTAATGCTCCCCATTCAGATAAAAGACGTCGTAAATGAATATGTTTTCGTCTTTGACGTAAAATATGTATACAACCATCCAGAAGTATTAGTATACTAACACCCCTCCTATGTAACTGAGAATAGGGAGTTCCATAATCCCTAGGAAGAAGGATTAAACACTAGACCTCATTCATCCTCCACCCTTCGCCAAGCAGTGGTAAATCGGTGATTCATAGCGAACTAATGGCGGACACCACGTACAATAATCCAAGTGCTCCAGTGTCCGTTGTTAGACTTGATGAGAAGCATCCCTACCTCTCACCGCTCACCACTCACCTCTCACCTCTCATCCTTAACTATAAACCACTTTTCCCGAATAGGTTGTCCGGTTGTCCTTTCGTGGTGTAATGTCTTGATAAAGTGCGTGTAAGCAAGGACGGCCTGGGGTGTCCTCAAGCTGTCCTTGTTCCCTTTCTCATCAAGCTTTCCCAAATCTCTCGGTTATTAGGCCTATTTCACTTTATAATGTTGCTATCATTGTAAATCGATAGGGACGAATGAGCAAAGCGCTTTGCCTGCCATATTTTCTACCCGCGAATAGAATACTTTCTGCTCGCAGGCAGAATAATTTATGCCTGCAGTCAGAAAGGTTTCTATTCGCAGTCAGAAAGATTTTTCCATAAAACATAAACTCTTTATTCGCTATCCCTGCAGAGGTAGCAGTTTTTGTTACTATAGAACGATGATAATCTATTGTTTCGATTAATGCAATGGTGAGCAATGTACAAGGACAACCCAAGGACAACCCAGATTGTCCTTATTTATTGTTATACAACGTGTTGTGACCGACAAGGACAGCCGGACAACCTGTTTGGGAAGATTCATATATTGCCTTATACTTAGAGTATTAATGGAAATAATATTGTGTAATCCGAGTGTAATCTGTGGTTTTATCCGATGTGGATTATTGTACAGAGTATCCGCCGTCAATCGTTTGTATCACTGCAAGTTGATAGAGATTGGCGGATAGTGGCAGATGATAAATGTAAAAACTATTTATTGGTATCTGATGATGGTTTGTAAAAAAATCGTATATTTGCAGTAGTTGAGCAAACACAATAACGCATGGCGTAACATGAAAAACAGAATGGTAGCGACAATGCTGCTACTGCCATCGTGCGGTAAACTTGATATCGTATTTGACTATAACCAACACTATTTATACTATGAAACAGACCATCATGATGCTATTCATGGCCATGGCAGCCGTAGGATGTGGTAACAAAAGTGGGTACACCTCGGTAGATGCTGACACGTTTGCCCAAGTGATAAGTGACCATAGGATACAGCTCGTCGACGTACGCACTCCCCAAGAGTACGCCGAAGGACATATCCCCGGAGCAGTGAACATCGATGTCAAGAGCGATGACTTTGACGCCCGAATCACCCAGCTCCGTAAATCGCACCCCGTAGCCGTCTATTGCCGCAGTGGACGCCGCAGCAAGATGGCTGCCCAGCGCATCGCGACATACGGATATAGGGTGACCGAACTGAACGAAGGTATCCTATCGTGGCAGGGTGAGGTGGAAAAGTGATGGACTTTGCCCTGCAACTCAGTTGCAAAGTGGAGTAGAAGAGCGTGATGAGACTTGGAGGAACTGATTATTTGGCGTACTTTTGTACCACATAAACCATAAGAATTATCAGCTATGCAAGAGATATTCAACCTCATCAATGAAATGTCGCCCTATCTGCTGTTGGGTTTCGGTATTGCCGGACTGATGCACACCTTCGTACCCGGGCGACTCTATAGCCACTATCTCTCGGAAAAAGGTATGCGCAGTGTTTTCTATGCTGCCGCTTTGGGTGTACCGCTGCCATTGTGTTCATGTGGGGTGTTGCCCACAGCCATGTCGCTACGCCGTGAGGGAGCCTCGAAAGGTGCCACCACATCGTTTCTTATCGCCACACCACAGACGGGCATTGACTCCATCATGGCTACCTATTCACTCATGGGACTGCCGTTTGCCATCCTACGTCCTGTGGCTGCCTTGGTGACCGCCTTGTTGGGTGGAATGTTGGTGAATGCTTTTGACCATACCGAGGATAGCCGTACTGCAGCTGATGTCTCCACCGAAGAAACCACGACATATACTACTATAAAGGATAAACTGATAGGAGCACTCAAATATGGCTATGTAGACATGATGCAGGATATTGGCAAGTGGCTCGTGATAGGGCTCATCGTAGCAGGTCTCATTACCATCGGTGTGCCCGATGGCTTCTTTGCCCAGTTTGCCCACCGTCCTCTGATAGGAATGCTTCTTGTGCTGGCTTGTGCCGTGCCCATGTACCTGTGTGCTACGGGATCGATACCCATTGCTGTGGCACTGATGCTCAAGGGAATGACACCCGGAGCCGCCCTCGTGTTGCTCATGGCGGGGCCGGCAGTCAATGTAGCCTCCATCCTGGTTATCCGTAAGGTTTTGGGGGGCCGTACGCTATGGCTGTATCTTGCTGCTATTGTGGGCGGAGCACTCGCTTTCGCTCTGGGGGTCGATCATCTGCTTCCCCGAGAGTGGTTTACCTCATCGCTCACCGCCATCAGTGCCCCGTGCCATGCTCATATGCCGTGGTTCAACATCTTGTGTTCCATCATATTGGCTCTGATGCTGATGTATGCATTATTGCGTCGCTACTTTCGTCATGGACAGCACGAATGCCAATGTGGTGGGGAGTGCGCTACGGGGTGTACAACAGAATGCGTACACGCTGATGACGCTTCCAATTCGGGCATAGCCATTTATCATGTGGGCGGAATGCACTGCAATCACTGCCGGAACAGTGTAATGCGTGCCGTAGGCAATCTGCCCGGTGTGGAATCCGTGGAGGTGGACCTTCAGAGTGGGGTGATGGCCGTCAGTGGTATGGCTGATGCAACAGCTGTCATACAAATCATAGAATCCCTTGGATTTACTGCAGTGAAACAATAGGCATATAATTATATTTTCGTAGTATCTTAGTGCCATAAATGCGCTTGGTATCTCCTTACTTGATAAGGATAACGCGAATTATATCTTAATATATTTGCTTTTTAAGTATGGCCAAATACAAAAACATATTTGTCATATAATCGGCATTATGTTTAATTAAAACTACAGAAAATCAAATTAGCCGCTATTCTGAGAGTTTATCTGCTTGCAGTATTCAAACTAAATAAATTAAAAGCGCTGTTTAAACAAACAGCACTTTTAATTATGGGCTAACAAAGTGGAATCAATCAATATACTTCACCTTATCCCAGTCGCGCGGCTTAGCTGCTGGTGATTCGTCTGGATAGCCGAAACCAACACAGAGGCTGAGCTCATAACCTTCGCTGAAACCAAGTTTCTCAAGTAGCGGATGGCACTCAGCATTATCGGTAAGGAAACGTACGGGACTACCCAAACAGATGGAACCTATTCCCATAGACCAGGCCGATAGTACCATATTCTCAGCAAGCAGGCCGCAGTCGTAAGCAGAAAAGTCATACGCCGGATCGCGAGCGATGAAAACCATCGTAGGAGCATTGCGGAAACAACCCTTTACCATTTCTGCTGAGAGGTCGGGATGTCCCTTAGCCATAGCCTCTTTCATGGCATTGAGCAACTCGGGATTGTCTACAATGCGTACTTCCCACGATTGCTTGTTCTGCCCATTGGGCGCATTTATTCCACACTTCAGTATGAGATCCATTTTGTCACGCTCAACAGCCTGAGGTTTGTATTTGCGGATACTACGACGCTCCATGATAGTATTAACAACTTGGTTATCTTGGTTTTGCTGAGCAGACTCGTTGGTTTGCGTCTTGTTTTGGCAACTGGCGAACATTACGCACAAGATACCGATAATAAGAAGGTTTCTTTTCATTGGCTTGGAAATAAATATGAGTTATTTTGCAAGGCAAAGATAATATATGTGCAGTGTATCACAAAGAATATGCCCTATTTTTTTAGGTAGTGCCCTACCCTCCTCCTAAAAATTGCTATCAGATTTGTGCATAAGCATTCTTTTCACTACCTTCGCACTCATTGATAATCACATATAATCCCCAACTATGAGCCATACTGAGGAAAAGACATCTGTACTGCTGATTTATACGGGCGGTACGATAGGTATGATGAAGAACCCAGTGACGGGAGCTTTGGAGAACTTTAATTTCGATCAATTGCTTGAGTATGTGCCTGAAATCAAGGGATTTAATCTTAACATTTATTCCATCGCGTTCAATCCTCCTATAGACTCATCAGACATCTCGCCCGAATCGTGGAGCCAGTTAGTTAAGATTATCTACTCTAACTACGAACAGTATGACGGCTTTGTGATATTGCATGGCACAGATACAATGGCTTTCACAGCCTCTGCGCTGAGCTTTATGCTCGAGGGACTGATGAAGCCGGTAATCCTTACTGGCAGTCAATTGCCGATAGGTGCATTGCGTACGGACGGCAAGGAAAACCTGCTGACAGCCATAGAGATAGCAGCAGCAAAGCATGATGACGGTACACCGATAGTACCTGAGGTGTGCGTATTCTTCCATGAGAAGCTGATGAGGGGTAACCGCACGACCAAGGTGAGTGCCGATAACTTTGACGCTTTCGAGTCGAACAATTATCCATTGTTGGCACATTCGGGCATCGAACTGCAATTCTATACCCATAACATTATACCCTATCGTGCCGATGCGGTGCTAACCCCACATTATGATATGGATCCTAACATTATCATCTTCTCGCTATTCCCAGGAATACAGCCTAATACGGTGAAGAAGATACTTAACGATAAGCATATCAATGGTGTGATATTTAGAACATTCGGTAGCGGAAATGCTCCACAGAAACAGTGGTTAGTAGATGCTTTGACCAAAGCAACCAATTCGGGGAAGACCATTGTCAACATCACACAATGCAGCACTGGTAGTGTGAAGATGAGTCTCTACGAAACGGGACGACAACTGCTTGCTTCAGGTATTATCAGTGGGCGTGACTCTACTGTAGAGGCAGCATTGACCAAGTTGATGTTTCTTCTGGGCAGCGGACGTAATGCTGAAGAGATACGCCGCTGCATGAATCAATCTTTGGCAGGAGAGATAACAATATAGTCTTCCTATTTGCTGGAGTCCAATAGGGCTTTATTGTGCTGTGCTTTTGCATGTGTGGCCCATTGTTCAGGTACAAAGCGCCAGTGTTTGAGTGACTGGGGAGTAATGGTCTTGTGCATTTCGATATAGTTGAGCATATAGAATCTCAGGTCTGCTGTGGTGGTATATACTATACGTTCGGGCAGTTCTTGGTAGGTGATTCCAGCGCCCTCGGTGAGCAATCCGCCTCCACCATTGGCACGGTATGAGTTCATTACTACCATGTAGCGTTCGTCCATATTGAAGGGGGTGCCATCGGCCATGCCGTGTATGCTCACCTTATACCCGTCGGGCTTAGTGGCATCAACTTCGTAAAGGATGCCAGCCGCCGAATCAAAACTACAGAAAGTGTGCTGTGAACTGTTGAACAGTGACAGGATGCTTTCTGGCGAGTTCATTCTGTCAATCCACAAGGTATACGAATACTCCAAATAATTCTTTATTTCGTGTCCCGTGAGCCATAGTACGTAGAGGCTATTCTCATAAGGGAAGAGTCTGTATATGTCGCGCACTTTCACATGGCCTTTGGGTAATGTGTCGTTATATACGAGAGGAGCGGCGAATGAAACCTTGGCATCCGAGATATCGAGTTGCATCTGGTGTACGAAATCTATGAATGCCGATGGCCCGAGAAGTGCATCGTTCGTGGCTGCAGCGCAGTCAGATGTACCTATAGTTCGATCTATATACTTGTTTATGAACTCTATCTGGGGTGCAAAGGCTGCCATGTATTTAGGGTCTGGGGGGTAGGTTCCCATATTAACCAATGTGGCGTTGAGTGCCGCCCTACCCTTCTTGTTGTGTATGATATCGAGTGTAGCTACATGATGAGCATCACGTCCAGGATTGAGTAGCAATACCGTGTCACCTTCTATGTTCACCACTTTGTCGATGCGTGCTTGATGGTCGTGTCCGTAAAAGATGGCATCGAAGCCTTTTACATGTTCTGCCACTGCACGTGTGGCATTCTCGGCATAGTCTGCTGTGGTGATGCCCCCTTCGTAGCCAGAATGAAAGAGTCCGATGACGATGTCGGGTGATGCATTTTCATGTATATGTTGCATCCATTGGCGTGCCGAGCGTTCCATGTCGGCAAACTCGAGTTCAGGCCACTGGCTCTGTGGTATCCAGTGCGGAATGGCTGGTGTGGTAAGCCCGAGAATAGCTATCTGTATACCTTCACGTTCTACTATGGTATATGGCGGGAGGAAGGGAGTCGCTGTGTCCTTGTAAAATATATTTCCTCCCAATACTGTACCTTCCAACTCGTTGGCATAGCGTTGATAGGTGGGGCCTCCAGGTTCTATATCATTGTTTCCCAGCACCACGGCATCGCATCCCAGATAGTTGAGTGCTTCAGCAGCCACATGGGTAAAGCCTATGGCGTGAGTATTGTAGCAATAGGTGGCAGGGGTACCCTGCAGCATGTCACCATTATCTATATATACGATATGTGTATTTTGTCGCTGTTGTGTATTGAGGTAGGTACTCACTCGTGCCAGACTGCCACCGGTAGTATCGCCTGTGAGGAAATCGTGAGGAAAGAGGTTCCCGTGCACGTCGCCTGTACAAACAATCTTGATATGTGTGTCTTTGGATTCTTGACACGAGGTTAGAAGTATGATTGTCAGGCAGGCAACAAAGAGTAGATAGTTGTATCTCATTGTGCAATGTGTTTATTGGGTTATAAAATACTATTTGATTGCAAAATAAATAAAATAAATCTCATTGTGCAACCTTTTCGCATATGAAATGGTTAGTTAATCCATAATCCCTAAACCCGCAATTCAGACTCCTCTCATGGCATTCATTGACTACTACAAAGTACTTGGCCTCGATCGCAGTGCTACGCAGGTTGATATACGTAAGGCATACCGCAGGCTTGCCAAGCAGTATCATCCAGATATAAACGCTAACGACCCTCGGGCACAGGAGCGGTTTCAGGAGATCAACGAAGCCAATGAGGTGCTGAGCGACCCCGAGAAACGTAAGCGGTACGATGAGTATGGCGAGCATTGGACACATGCCGAGGAATATGAGGCACAGCGTCGGCAATATGAGCAGCAGTATGGCGGAGGTCAGCAATACGGTGATTTTGGTAGTTTCGGAGGGTTCGACTTCGGTGGTTTCGGAGATTTTACACGTTCAGAGGGGAATACGGGCGGATTCAGCGATTTCTTCGAGCAACTTTTCGGTGGTGCAGGACGCCGCAGCACACGGCAACAGCCTTTGCGTGGCACCGACTTTGAGGCCGAACTGCACCTCACTCTGCACGATGCGGCCGAGACCCACAAACAGGTGCTCAACGTGAACGGAAAGAGTATCCGGGTGACCATCCCTGCTGGTGTGGCCGATGGGCAGCGCCTCAAACTTCGCGGACATGGCGGCGAAGCACCTCAAGGTGGCACTCGGGGTGACCTCTACATCACCTTTCGTATAGCCCCAGACAATACATTCACCCGAAGCGGAGATGATTTGTACATCCGGACCGCATTGCCGCTCACGACGGCTGTGCTCGGGGGCGAGGTCAATGTGCCTACCCTAACGGGAGATGTGCGCATGAAGGTCGGTGCCGGCACCCAACCCGGTGGCAAGATGCGGCTTCGAGGCAAGGGTATGCCCAAGTACAAGAAGGAGACTGAGCGGGGCGACCTCATCGTCACTTTCGATGTGCATATCCCCGAAACGCTTACCGATGAGCAGCGTGCGCTCTACATGCGTCTGCAGCAGTTGGGCTGACAGTTCCTCCTCGGTTGCATTTTCTTGAAAACTACACCGATGGCATCATGCAATATATTGCCCGCTGTGCCGTTATATAAGTAACTCAACTTTCGCAGAAAGTCTTGAGTAATGAACAAATATAACACAGAGCATAACAATCATGGAACGTGTGACCCTACTTCCCCCTACCGCACTGAGTGACGGATGGATAGACCCTCAATACCTTCCCCAAGGCAAGGACAAGTACTATATACGCAACCGTCAGGTGACTGAGCCCGAAGGCGGGTGGCGCCATCTGCGCAGCGATGAGATAGAACGCCTGGTAAAGAACAACAATACGGCTTCGTCATGGGACACGGTATGGGTAACCGACGAGTTTGAGCCACGCATGGTCAAGGACAACAAGTTTTACGGCACCGTACGTATCGGACGCATTAGCAGCGGTGCCCTGCAGTTTCATGACTTGCGCTTGCCCGTAGGCATCACCAACTCATCGATTCACTCATGCGATATTGGCGACAATTGTGCCATACATGATGTGCACTACCTGTCGCATTACATCATAGGTGCCCGATGCATGCTCTTCAACATTCAGGAGATGTCCACCACCGACCATGCTAAGTTTGGCAACGGCATTGTCAAGGACGGCGAGCCTGAGGAAGTGCGGGTGCGCATCGAGGTAATGAACGAGACGGGTGCACGCTCGGTAACCCCCTTCGACGGCATGATTGCGGCCGATGCCTATCTCTGTGCCAAGTATGTTGACAACACTCCGCTACAGCAACGCATAGCCTACATCACACAGCATACGGTAGACCATCACCGAGGCTACTATGGTGAGATAGGCCAGGGATGCGTCATCAAGAACTCATCCATTATCAAGGATGTGAAGATAGGTACCGACTGTTATATCAAGGGAGCCTCGAAACTCAAGAACATCACCATCAACTCCTCCAACGAGGAACCCTCGCAGATAGGCGAAAACGTCATCCTCGTCAATGGTATTGTAGGTTATGGCTGCCGCATATTCTACTCCTGCACGGCGGTGAAGTTTATCCTTGGGAACAACTCGAATCTCAAATATGGTGCCCGTCTCATCAACTCCATTATGGGCGACAACAGCACCATCTCGTGCTGTGAGGTGCTCAACAACCTCATCTTCCCCGGTCACGAGCAGCATCACAACAATTCGTTCCTCATCGCCTCCGTCATCATGGGACAGAGCAACATGGCTGCCGGTGCCACCATCGGCAGTAACCACAACAGCCGCTCCAACGATGGCGAACTGGTGGCTGGGCGTGGTTTCTGGCCCGGACTGTGCTCGTCGGTGAAGCACTCGAGTCGCTTCGCCTCGTTCACGCTGCTGGCCAAGGGAGACTACCCGGCTGAACTGGACATCACTCTGCCCTTCTCCTTAGTGAGCAACAACGTGTCGGCCGATCGTCTTGAGGTGATGCCTGCCTATTGGTGGCTATACAACATGTATACCCTTGCCCGCAATACCTGGAAGTACCGTACCCGCGACAAGCGCATCACCCGTGTGCAGCATATCGAATTCGATACGTTTGCCCCCGACACCATGCAGGAAGTACTCGAAGCAAGGCAACTGCTGGAGCTGTGGGTAGGCAAGGCATATATGAACGAAAACAACAACGAAGACAACAGCGGACAACGAACGGGGAATGACAAGGAGAACAATCGTCAACCATCAATTGTCAATTATCAAGTACAAGGCCGTCGCTTGCTCTGTGGCGACCGTAAGGCCGTAGATAGCCTCACCATATTGGGCGAAGGTATGGAGCATAGCCGCCGTCCTGTGTATATAATCAAGGCCTACGATGCCTACCACGCCTATGGTGACATGCTCATCCACTATGCTATGAGTGGGGTGCTCACCCATTTCGAGGGGAGAAAGCCACAATGGGAAGAACTTGACGAGATACTCCGCGCCCCTATTCCCCATGATTGGGTCAACTTGGGCGGACAGCCCGTGACAGCCGCCGACCTCGCCTGCCTGCAGCAGGACATCTGCAACGGTACGCTCGATTCGTGGGATGCCATTCATCACCGTTACGATGAGCTGTGGCAGCGTTACCCCACCGACAAGTTGCACCATGCACTGCACGGACTGTGCTCTGTGTTCGGCACCGATACGATGACCGAAGACCTATGGCTGCAAGCCCTTGCCCACGAGGAGCGTATACAGCGCCGCATCAGCGAGCAGGTATACCTCACGCGCAAGAAAGACCACGACAATCCCTTCCGTGCCTCTACTTGCCGCAATGCCGATGAGGTGGTTGCAGTATTCGGTACTGCTGACGACAACTCCTTCGTGCAGAGCGTACGGGAAGAGATGCTCTCCCGTCTGCATGAGATAGAACGCCTGCGTGCCTCGCTGTGATCCTAAAAAAATCTCCCTTGGGAGAGAAGTCTGTATCTCTTCTTGTAAGTCTTCTTATTGATAAGCAAACAAGGACAACCCCAATTGTAGGGGTGTCCTTGTTTTTTTGGGAGCAAATCTGTAGGTTGCAAAAAGCGCAGACCTTCATTAGGGTGTCCGCATAAGTAGAATGGACGAGTAGAATACTTTCATTCGATGGTACGGAAAGTTCTGCGCTACTTGCCCAATTCTTCAAATATCCGTGGATATTTACTCACGTATCCATGGATATTTCATCACGTAACCATGGATATTTCATTGCGTATCCACGGTTACGCGAGTTTTTCTGTACTGAAAACTTGCTTTTCGGGTAAATACTTCGTAACTATACGGAGTGAAAGACTAAAGTTTGGTGATGTTGGCAGTGTGGATAATTGTCCGCGCTGTGATGTTGTAAGTCTTGCTATATGTGAGAGTTGTCTTATATTTTCCGATAATGGAGACGGAAGCGTTGTGCGTACGATATTACACGTACGGCCCAAACGGAATGGATCAATCGAAGGTCTCTCCACTCCTACTCTATCATGCCGAGGAAGGTCTCCTCGTCCACGATGGGTACACCCAGTTTCTGCGCCTTCTCCAGTTTGGCAGGCCCCATGTCGCGTCCGGCAAGGATAAAGCTGGTCTTGCTCGAGATGGACGACACGTTGGTACCACCATGCTGCTCTATCATGGCCTTGTACTCGGCCCGGGAATGCTGTGCAAAGACACCACTGATGACAATGCTCTTGCCCGCCAACTTATCGGTGTGCTCGATACTCTCATCCACCACAATCTCCATCTGCAGGCCAGCTTCACTCAGACGCTCCACGAGAGTACGGCATTGCTCGTTGGCAAAGAAGCGGAGGATGCTCTGCGCTATCTTGTCGCCTATCTCGTCGACAGCCACGAGCTCGTCGTACGTGGCATGGGCGATACGTTCCATGGAACCGAAGGCACGGGCCAGTTTCTTGGCTACGGTCTCGCCCACGAAGCGGATACCGATGGCAAAGAGCACACGCTCGAAGGGGACCTCGCGTGAACGTTCTATGCTGCGCACGATGTTCTCGGCCGACTTGTAGCCCATGCGCTCAAGGCGGCTGATGTGAGGGATGCGCAGGGCATAGAGGTCAGCCGCATCGCGTATGAGACCTACAGAGTAGAGCAGATCTACCGTCTCGGCTCCCAGCCCGTCGATATTCATGGCCTTTCGCGAGATGAAATGTTCGATACGCCCCTTGAGCTGTGGCGGACACGATACATCGTTAGGACAGAAGATGGCAGCCTCGCCCTCGGCACGCATCAGCGGTGTGCCGCATTCGGGGCAACGGGTAATGAAGCGCACCTTCTCGCCCATCATGAAAGAGCGTGCCGTGAGGTCTACGGCAGTTATCTTGGGGATAATCTCACCACCCTTCTCCACATATACCATGTCGCCGATGTGAAGGTCGAGGTTATCCATGAAGTCGGCATTGTGCAGTGTTGCACGCTTGACCACGGTGCCCGAGAGCTGCACGGGATCGAAGTTGGCCACCGGAGTAACGGTGCCCGTACGCCCTACCTGATAGGTTATCTCGTTAAGGCGAGTCACTGCTTTTTCTGCCTGAAACTTATAGGCTATGGCCCAGCGGGGTACCTTGGCGGTATAACCAAGTAGGCGTTGCTGTGCCAGGGAGTTGACTTTGATGACAATTCCGTCAGTAGCTACGGGGAGGTTCTTGCGCTCGGTGTCCCAGTAGTTGATATAGTCGAATACCTCGTCAATCGTGGTGCACTTGCGCATGGCGGGCGACACCTTAATCCCCCACTGTGCAGCCTGCTGCAGACATTCGTAGTGCCCGTTGCACGGCAACTCGTCTCCCAGCATATAATATAGGTAAGCATCGAGCTTGCGCGAAGCCACCACGGCGGAGTTCTGCAGCTTGAGTGTGCCCGATGCGGCATTGCGCGGATTGGCGAAGAGAGCCTCCTCCTGTGCCTCACGTTCGCGATTCAGGCGGTCAAACTGTTCCCACGGCATCAGTATCTCGCCACGGATCTCAAATTCACGCGGGTAGCCGTCACCGTGCAATACGAGCGGGATGCTATTGATGGTCTTCACATTGGTCGTCACATCATCGCCCTGCACACCATCGCCACGGGTCACGGCACGCACCAATCGCCCCTCCTCGTAGGTGAGCGAGATGGATACACCATCATACTTTATCTCGCAGCACAGCTCAAAGGGTTCGCTGCCCAATGCCCGTTGCACACGGCTATAGAAGTCTCTTACCTCTTCAAACGAATAGGTATTGCCCAATGACAGCATGGGGTAGCGGTGAGCCACCTGTGCAAACTCGTTCGTGAGGTCGCTACCCACACGCACCGTTGGCGATGTAGGGTCGTAGAGTTCGGGATGCTGCGCTTCAAGATCCTGGAGTTCGCGCATCAGACGATCGAACTCAAAGTCCGAGATCTCGGGAGCATTGAGCACATAGTAACTGTGGTTGTGGCGGTGCAGCTCACTACGCAGCTGCGCTATACGTTCTTGGGATGTCATGGATATACAAATCTTTCAATACGGCAAATTTAGTGCAAACATCGGAAAAACTCAAATAATTCTGCTGCTTCCCCATAATTATATAAAAAAGGGCACAAAGCTTTTGTTTTGTTAAAAAGAATCTCTAACTTTGCGGTCAGGACATATATTTTTTACCACTATAAAATCTAACGACAAAATGAAAATCTTATTGACAGGTGGTGCAGGTTTCATCGGAAGCCACACCTTGATTGAGCTCACCGAGGCCGGTCATGAAGCCGTAGTAGTAGACAACCTCGACAACTCATCGCCCATTTCGCTGAAGCGCGTAGCCAAGATTATCGGCAAGGAAGTACCTTTCTATAAGGTAGATATCCGCGACCGTGAAGGTTTGCAGAGGGTGTTCGACGAGCACAAGTTCGACGCATGTATCCACTTCGCAGGCCTGAAGGCTGTAGGTGAGAGTTGCGCCAAGCCCCTCGAGTACTATGAGAACAACATGAACGGAACGTTTGTGCTCTGCGATGTGATGCGCAAGAACGGCTGCAAGAACATGATATTCTCATCAAGCGCTACCGTATATGGCGACCCCGCTATCATCCCTATCACTGAGGAGTGCCCCAAAGGACACTGCACCAATCCTTACGGACAGACCAAGTCGATGCTCGAAGAAGTATTGATGGATATCCAGAAGGCCGACAACGAGTGGAACATCGTATTGCTCCGCTACTTCAACCCCATCGGTGCACACAAGAGCGGTACCATCGGCGAGAATCCCAACGGTATCCCCAACAATCTGATGCCTTATATCACCCAGACTGCTGTGGGTAAGCGTTCCGAGCTCGGTGTATTCGGTAACGACTACGACACACACGACGGCACTGGCGTACGTGACTACATCCACGTGGTAGACCTTGCGCGCGCTCACGTAGCCGCATTGAAGGCTATCGTAGAGAAGAAGGGTATCGCCATCTATAACATCGGTACCGGCCACGGCTACTCAGTGCTTGACGTGGTGAAGGCATTCGAGAAGGCTAACGGTGTTCCCGTGCCCTATGCCATCAAGCCCCGCCGTCCGGGCGACATTGCCACCTGCTACTGCAATCCCGCCAAGGCCGAGGCTGAGTTGGGTTGGAAGGCTCAGTTCGGTATAGAAGAGATGTGCCGCGATAGCTGGAATTGGCAGAAGAACAATCCTAACGGATTTGAAGAGTAATCTCACAGGAAACATAGAAACCGGGAGGGTGTGCCGACATGTAGATGGTACACCCTCCTTGCATTTATAGTATAAGCCTCATACTAAGAATCTGTTTGGATTTTACCGCTAATAAGTTTTATGTTATACTTTTCAGTTTATTTGAGGCTCTTTTTACCATCTTTACACTCTTTGTTCTTGCAAATAGACCACTATTTGCTGCGACCAAACAGTGCAAATCTGCTCAA
>JAFQLT010000043.1 GCA_017396545.1 Bacteroidaceae bacterium
ATCCCAATGCTATAAGAAGGGACATTTTGTAATTACCATCTTTAGCTAATTTGCGAATGAGGTTCATGGCCTCGTCCCATTGCAGATAATCTGCGGTTGTCTTCGTGTATTTGAGTGACATAAATGTTCTGTTTTATTAGTTAATGAATAAAAGTGAATGTTCCTTTTGGCCATCAATCTGTAATGTGCTGATAGTCATAGAAACATTCACTAATTAGCAAAGTGAGCATTAGAGATAGCTTCGCTCTTTCAAATTGGTTGTGCTCATCCAACAACAGTTATCCAATCTGAAATCGTACTTATCTTCCAATGTCCGCAAGAACTCTTCGTAATCCTCTGCTTCATCTGCGAGGATGGTTTCTTGTTCAGATAGTCTGATTTTGATTATCTCACCATCTGAGTAATCAAGCAAAACAACGTATTCCATAGCTTACTCATTATAGTATTCGCACATATAGCACCTTTCGCATAATGTGCCGTAGTCGTTTGCTTCACTTGCGGTCATTGGCTTTCCACAGTAGTCACACTCTCTCACAATCACGTCATGGGTCTCATGTACGGTCTTGGCAAAGTTACCAATAATCTCCATAGTCACGTTCTTTTCCATAGTCATTAAATATCTCCGTTATCTGAAAAACTATAAAAACTCTCATTAGTAATGATGATATGGTCAAGCACAGCTATATCAAAGAGCTTTGCAGCCTCTCTGATTCTATCTGTTAGCCTGTTATCCTCTTGACTTGGCCGCAAATTGCCGCTTGGATGGTTATGCGCCAAAAGGATGCATGAAGCATTAGCAAGTAGAGCTGTTTGAATCACCATCTTTGTATCAACTACGGTGCTTGCAGTTCCACCTTGTGAAACGATGGAGTAGCCTAACACTTGGCTTGCCCTGTTCAGATAGAGAACGATGAATGTTTCTCTGTAATCAATGGTATCAGCAGGGAACAACTGTGTAAGGACTTCATAAGCGCTGTGTGATGTTGTTATCTTCTGCCTTTGGCTGTATGGTACTCTGTTCTTATATGAGATTTCCACCTCTGAAACGATGTTGTTTGTCATATTATCTGTATTTGTATAGTTATTAAATAAAAAAGAGGACACCCCACCGTAATGGGATGCCCTCACTCTCCAATCAACAAGCCTGTTTAATCAATAAACCACTTGTATCTTTCGTCACCGTGCAATGCTTCTTTGATGCCCACGGCTATCTCCGTAGCGTTCAAGGCGCGGTCAAGGAAGCTGTCAATGTAGCTTGATTTGTTGGCACCTGTAAGCAGGTTGTAGAACTGCCACATGGTGAGCGTAGCATCCAACGCGCCAAAGTTGGGGTCAGTGACGTAGGCCTTGCTTACTGCGTTCACCTGCGTATCTGTAAGCAACATTCTTGGGATGCGCTTCTGCTGACCACTTGGCAATGCTTGGTAGAGCCTCATTCTGCCCAATATCTGACAGAATTGGTGTTCCGTGAGCGTGGTTGTACCAAGGTTCTGCAACAGGTGGAGCTGCTTTGCAGGGTTGAAGTTGTTGAACAGCTCCAATGCTGAGCGATAGAGTTCATGCACGCTGCTCACTCGCAAGCAATCCTTGTAGCCATCCGTAAAGATGCACATATTGCAGCACACTTGGTTCTTGAAGCCTATTGCCAAGCGGAACAGCTCTGGAGTCTTCTTCGTGTAGAGGTTTTCGTGGTTGTATGCACGTACTCCAACGATGGAGAGATTGAGCCTGCAACCGTCCACCACCTCGTAAATGGATGGAATGTCAATGCTGAACGCGCAACGCTCGTAGTATTGCGTCTTGTCACTCTCCAAGAGTTCGCTCGTCTTCTTGTGAAGCGCCTCTGGGATGCGTCCCTTGATGATGTGGGAGACGCGGATGTCTGCATCCTCCACGATTTCGCCTCTAAAGAAGTCACGCGCTGCCTCTTGGATGGCCTCTACAAACTGAGCATGGTTGATGGTTAGCTCGTTGTCCTTGGCAAAGACAGGAGTAACACAATCCTCACGGAGGTGTTGCAGGGTCACTTCCGTAGTGTTTGCCTCAATGAAGTGCAGTTGCTTACTTGGAGCTGTTCTCACTTCTTCTGTTACGATTACAGCGTCTTCTGCATAGTCGTTGAAACGTGCCACTGTGGGCATAATGCTTAAATTTCTCATAATGGTAAATGAATTAAATGGTTATTGATTGAATTGATGGAAAAAACTTTCCCTTATAAATTTTACTAGTTTCTATATTCTCTCAATTACCTACTACGCCTATAATCGCTACTTTTTAAAAGAATGCTTTTTACTAGTTTTTTTGTGGGGCGGAGAAAGGGGAGGTGTGCCCTATTGGGGACAGCTCTTGCCGTTATGGGAGGGGGATTAAATGGCGGAATCCTCATTTGTGTGTCCTTGACTTTTAGCTAAACTGTAATCTGGCGTCTTGTTCATTAGTTACCTCTTGCCACGATATATGCTTGAAGGCGCATGAAAATAAGTTGGCCTTATAATATGATGTCAAGTTTGGAGATTCAATAATTCAGAGTGGGGCAGATTTGTGGGTGACAGCAGGTATGCCCACAAAAAAAAGTCTGCTGCCGTTCTGGCAACAGACTTTCTGGAAGTAGCCGCTGATTAGTTGTTTTGGGCGGCTCCCATTCTCTCTACTTTCGTTTTCAACAACGCCAGACTTCTGCGGTCTTGTGCAAACTGCACCTCATCGTCAGTATATGTCTTGAGTGCAGCCAAGACATTATCCAAGTTATGGCCTTGAAACACCAATCCGTTGATGGTCTCTATGAGGTAACGGTTCTTGATGAACTTGTCAGAGAAGCCAGCCTCTTTCATGGCGGCCAACTTCTTCTTGGCAATAGCCAAGTCACAATCGGGCAGCTCGCCTGCATCGGCGATAAAGTTCATGACAATGCTTTTCGTAATCTTGTTGTTGTAGCCTGTCAAGATTAGCGACAGGGTGGAGAAGGAGAATCCCTCCTTTACCTTTTCTGCAATGAAATCTGCGACCTCATCGTTCTTGGTTCTGGAAGCTGCCTTGATGGCATCAGCATTGCTCCACGGCTTCACCACATTGTTTATGGTCATCACCATTTTCTGAATTTCTTTGGCCTCCTCATCAATTATGCAGTTGATGGGAGCCGCTGCCATGCCTGCCTCTTTGGTAGCTCTAAGTACTTGGACGGCTCTGTACTTGTTGTTACCGTCTACCAAGGCATATTTGTCTGTACCATCAGTTACAGCACTGCCGTTCTCGTCCAGCAGCATTACGCCTTCATTGAGGGCTGTTGTGGCAGGAACGAGGTGCAAGGGGGTGTGCAGTCCCTCTTCTCTAATTGACCTTGCGAGTTTTCTTACATGGGGAGTTTTGTCTGTGACATCACGGTTGAATGCCAAGAACACGATTTGTTTGCCCTCAGCTTGGAGGGCTTCAATTGTAGTAACTTTCATCTTTGCTTTAATTACAGGGTTAACACTTGCAGTAGCAGGTACTGCCTTTCTTGTCTCAATATCATTATGATGTTCCATCATATTTCATTACACCGCTGCCCTGCGGATTTATTATGGCATCTGGCACGCCCGTTATTTACTTTCCGAGCACAAAGGTAAAAAGAAGCCATATAAGCAAGAAAGAAGAAAAAGTTAGTTATAGCCACCCCTTGAAAATTAACCATTTTGAAAGAAAAAATGCTTACCGTTGCACATAGGCAAAAGTAAGCATTAAAAAGAAAATCAGCGTGTTATATTACAGCCGAACAACCATTCCTACCTCTATGTTGGATATTGGCAAGTCTTTCCCCCTCCAATCTATTTTACCTTTACTCCATATAGAATAAGGTATAAAATATAGAGGTATCAACGTTTCTTCATGCTTAAGGTAGCCGGGCAATTGCGTATTTATCTCTTCGTTTGTCTTCATCAGTTGCCAATAACGCTTGTTGGTCAACTCAACTGCCGACAATTCAAAAAGCTTCATAAGGTAAAGTATCAGCTCCACTTCCTTGGTGGAAACAAGTGCATCCTTCTTGCGCTTGACAGGAAAGTATCTGTTAAGAAACATGGTCAAGTCATAAACGAAGCAACTCTGCATGATTGAATTGTTTGAGACCTTATCCCATGTTACAACTTTTTCCACCTCACAGTACATTGCATCAGATTCCTTTTCTTTTTCCAGAACTTCCATTACCTTTTCTATCAATTTGGAAGATGAACTCTCTACAGTCGAACCGTCTTTATTGGTAAAAGTGATTCTTGAAACATCCTTTAAGGCCGACAAGGTATCTGATAGGTTTGGCTTCAACAGAAACATGTAGCGCGATTTCCCTTTCTCAACAAGAAACTGTGCCAAGATGCACATGTTTAACATGCAAACCTCCTTGCCCTCCTCTTCAAGTTCACTCTGTAACTGCATCAATCGTTCGTCCCTCAGAAATGGTTGCAGCAATCCCCAGAATCCTTCTCCATGCCGTGAATAGAACTCCTCAACTGTTATGCCATCGTAAACTCTTCTATTACCATCTTCAAGAGGAAAATCATGGTATGGATGTAGATTGGCTTCGTAGTACTCCAAATATTCAAATGGGTAAATTCCAAGTTCGCCATCATCATTTTTTCTGACGTATCGTGCGTATGATTTCATTGTCGTATCATATAATATGCTACAAAGATAGCGAAAATTTCAATCCACTCGTTGTTAATGGCTGTTATAATCAATGGGATTAAATGCTGTGGTCAACGATTAAAAACGTACTCCATAACCTTGGCATTCGCCCTGTTTTCTATAGCAAAGTCGCGCTCTATGTAAATGTCTGTAACCTTCATTGATTCATCCAAGTGGTTCAATGCTGCATGTACTGTGTACTTATCTATTCCCACTTTGTTGACTGCTATAGTCGCCCATGAGTGACGCGCGGCGTAGTATTCCAAATCATCTATATTGAGCAATGCACCTATCTCCTTCAACCCACGATTGAGAGCCTTGCTCAAAGCTTTCTCATTGGCATATAAATGATAGAAGTTAAATATGCGTTCACCTGTTTGGTCTCTGTACTTCTCTACCAGAGGAAGCAACATCTTAGGAACTACCACCTGCATTTTACCCTTATCCAATCTACGTGCCTTGGTCTTTGTTCTGTAGTAAGTGATAATCCCATCTTGGTAGTCAGTGGCATAATATAAATCAGCAGAGTTCATTCCAATAAGACCAAACGAGAGGATGAAACAATCTTTGGCCATATCAAACAAGCAGGTATTCCTGTAACCTTTCTTTATATTCTTGTAGGGGAGTTTCCAAATTTCACGTATCAATTCCGCGGATATAGCCCTCTTGCGTGTAGCTTCTTGTCTGGGAATAGTAAGGTCTTCAAACGGAGAGTGAGAAATCAGTATCGTGTTCTTGTATTTCTTGTTGTAGAACTTCTTGGCCTCCTTAAACAACTTCTTTATGCTCATTAAGTAGAGGGACTGCGCACGGTTTGATGGTAATCGCTTTCCTTGCAATGCGAGTTTCCTTGCACGCTCTTCACGTTCCTTACTTAGAAACTCCTTGAAGCGTTCCAAGAACTCAGTTGTAATCAACTTAACATCCAACTCTTCTTTACCTACGAAACGTACTAAAGCATTAACGGCAGTCGTGTAGTTTGGAGCACCCTTTATCTCAGCATTAGCTATCCACTCACGACAAAACTTGATGAAATCAATCTTCTGTGATTTAGCTTGCTCGCCATTTAACATGTCTACAATATCATCAACGGTGTAGTCGTTTAGTTCTATTTGTAGCTTTGCACACCTCTCTTGATAGACACGCACTAGTGCATCTACTTCTTTTTTAATAGGGGAGCTTGGCTTAATTTTTAAGTCTTTGGTCAAGTCCTTAGCTGTAACAAATAAACTCGTAGAAACCCTCTTGACCTTCCTGTCAAGTGTAAATCTCAGCTTTACATTGTAAGTTTTGTCACTTCTTTGTTCGCTTTTCTTAATTTCTGCTCTGATTGTCAGCATTTTACGCGCAATAAAATTAGTCAACAATTAGTCAACACATCATGCGAAAAAAGCTTAAAACTACAGAATTTTCAGCGCTACAGGCAGTGGCACACTCGGTAACAGGCAAAAAAAGAAAGAAGCTAAACACTTTAGTTCTAAATGCTTAGCTTCTCTTCTTTGTCGTGGGCCATCTAGGGCTTGAACCTAGGACCTCCAGATTATGAGTCTGTTGCTCTAACCAACTGAGCTAAAAGCCCGACACAAAGATGAGGTTACCCTCAAATTGCAAGTGCAAAGGTAAGGGGATTGTTTGGATTTTACAAGCATTTCACCGAAAAAACACTTAATTTGTCCTAAAATGGGGCTTTCGGCCATGCATGGTTTCATTTATTGGAGGGTTTATTGTACTTTTGCACCTCACAATATATGCTGCAATGATAAAGAATATCATCTTTGACTGGGGCGGCGTGCTCATCCATCTCGACAAGAGACGCTGCACTGAAGCATTCCGCAAACTGGGCGTGGAGGTAAGCGATGAACTGACCAATCCGTACGGCCAGCGGGCCGACCTGATGGACTTCGAGAAGGGACTGATGACGGTGGACGAGTTTCACCATACAGTGCGCCGCATCTATGCGCCCGAACTGACCGATGCGCAGATTGACGGGGCATGGAACGCTCTACTGCTCGATATCCCCACCTATAAGCTCGACTTTCTGCTGAGTCTGAAAGGGCGCTACCGCCTGTTCCTGCTGAGCAACACGAATGCCGTGCATTGGGAGGAGGGGCGCAAGCGCTTCGACTATAAGGGACACAGGGCCGAGGACTATTTCGAACGGATATTCCTCTCACACGAGATACACGAACTGAAGCCATCTCCCGAGGCTTTCCGCAAGGTGATGCAACTGGCAAACATCAAGTCCGAAGAGACGCTCTTCATCGATGACCTGATAACGAGTTGCCAGGCAGCCGAGACGTTAGGCATCCACACCTATTGCCCACCGGCCAATGCGGACTGGAGAGAAGAGTTGCAAATTGAGAGTTGAAGATAGAAAGTCCCCTTGACATGCATAGTGCTGCATTTAATTCTCCATTGAAGCGTGTCGCTACCATAGGAACCTTCGATGGCGTACATCGCGGTCATCAGTGCTTGCTGAAGCAGGTACGTGAAATCGCTGATGAACGTGGCATGGAGGCCGTAGCCATCACCTTCGGTACCTCGCCCAAGAAGGTACTTGGCATGGCTGATGCCGCACAATTGACCGCACCGGTCGAGCACACAGAGCTGCTCTACCAGATGGGAATGGACAGGGTGGTGGTGCTTGACTTCACACCGGCCATGGCAGCCATGTCGGCACGCGATTTCATGGCGCAGGTGCTGAAAGAACAACTGCAGGCAGCCGTCCTGGTTATCGGCTATGATCACCGCTTCGGACATGGGCGCACCGAGGGATTTGACGAGTATGTCTGCTATGGAAGGGAATTAGGTATGGAGGTAGTACGCGGCGAAGTCTGCACCGTTGATGGGGAGCCCGTCAGTTCGACCCGCATACGCCATCTGCTGAATGTGGGTAAAGTGGATGAAGCAGCCAGCCTGCTCGGATACCGTTATATGCTACATGGAGAGGTAGTGGACGGATACAAGGAGGGCCGCAAGATGGGATTTCCCACAGCCAACATATGCCCTGCCGATACCGACAAACTGATACCTGCCGATGGAGTGTATGCGGTATATGTTTACGTCGATGACAACAATAACGAGAATCGCCATTCGGACGAGAATAATTCTCAATTCTCAAACGAAGTTCGCTGGCCGAAGGGAAAAGCAATTCTCAATTCTCAATTCGCTTATATGGGCATGCTCAACATCGGGCATCGCCCTACAATGAACAATGGCAAAGACCGTAGCATCGAGGTGCACATCCTCGACTTCGAAGGTGACCTCTACGGGCAATCGCTACAGATAGAATTTGTGGGGCACTTGCGTGATGAGCAGACTTTCGCCAACATAGAGGAACTGACTGCACAATTGCATAAGGACAAGGAGCAGGTAAAATGCTTGCTTACAGGGATAAAGTAGAAGAAGTATTCACTCAAGTCAATAAAAAGACGTACTTTTGTACAATTATAGAACAGTAACAAGAATTATACGATATGAAGAAAGAGAATTTCTTACAGAAATATGGAGCCTACGCCGTGGCATTAGCGGTGTTCGTGGCTATAGCCTGCCTCTACTGCTTGCCGGCATTGGAAGGCAAGGTGATACATGCTGGTGACAACATCAATTGGTTGGGCTCGTCACAGGAGGTACGCCAATATACAGAAGAGACTGGTGACCACTCGTTCTGGACAGGATCGATGTTTAGCGGAATGCCCAACTATCAGATTGGTGGCGGACACTATGAGTCAAATGATTGGCTGAAACCTCTGAAGAGGATTATCTATAAAGGACAGGGAAGTGCGCCTTGGGCTCTTGGTATCTACTTCGTTTGCTTCTTTATCCTGATGCGAGCATTCAACATCAACAAATGGTTGAGCATAGTAGGCTCGTTGGCTACCGGGCTATCCACCTATTTTCTTATCATTTTGGCAGCAGGGCACAACACGAAGCCAACATCCATTGCACTTATATCGGTAGTTGCCGGTGGTGCATACCTTATCTTCCGCAAGAAGTATGGTTGGGGCATGGTGCTGACCATGCTGTTCACTGCAATAGGCTATGGAGTACATCCACAGATGTCGTATTATCTGTTTATGATGATTGGTCTATTTTACATTGCCGAGTTGTACATCCACATAAAGGAAAAGCGATTCAAGGATTTGGCTGTGAGTTCACTGCTCTTTTTCGGTTCGCTGTTCATAGGTCTTGGCACAGGCTCGGCCAACACATTTGTCAACATAGAGTATGCCGAGCAGACTATGCGTGGCGGGCATTCGGATTTGGCGAAAGCCAACGATGCGACCAACAAGACCAAGGGTCTTGACCTTGACTATGCCACCCAATGGAGCTATGGCATTGATGAGTCGCTGTCGTTCCTCATTCCTGGGGTGAAGGGAGGAGCATCGACCTACGATGTGGGCACCGACTCGGAGCTGTACAAGTCATTGGTAAAGCATGGTGTACCGCGCAACTCCGCTGCACAGTTCTGTGCCAATATACCACTCTACTGGGGCGACCAACCCTTCACGGCCGGTAACGTATATATGGGTGCCATTGTGTGCTTCCTGTTTGTGTTGGGACTAATCATCGTGAAAGGTCCCTACAAGTGGGCCATACTGGCCGCCACCCTCTTCTCTGTAGCCTTGGCCTGGGGACACAACTTCATGCCACTCACGGAATTCTTCTTCAAGTACTTCCCCATGTACAACAAGTTCCGCGCCGTGTCCTCCATCCTCATCGTTGCCGAGGTGGCCATGCCACTGCTTGGATTCTTAGCCATCAAGGAACTGATGGATGGCACCCTCTCAAGCGAGAGAGCTATGCGCAGCATCTACATCGCTACGGGTGTCACTGCCGGGATATGCCTTTTCATCGCACTCTTTGGCGGTATGCTGTTTGATTTCACGGCTCCTGTCGATGCTAATCTTGCTTCGCAACTCCCCGACTTTGCCTATCAAGGCATCCTCGCTGAGCGTGAGGCGCTGATGAAGGGCGACGCTTGGCGTTCGTTCCTCTTCATAGCCTTGGCAGCTACTACGCTTTGGATATTCGTGAAGGGATGGCTCAAGTGGGGATATATGGTAGCCATTCTTGGCGTATTGGTGGTTGCAGACCTATGGCCTATCAATAAGCGCTACTTCAACGACAGTGTCTTCGTTACCAAGAAAAACAATAGAGCGATATTCCAAATGCAGCCCTACGAGAAACAAATATTGCAGGATCAAGATCCGCACTTCCGTGTGTTCAATCTGGCTGTCAACACATTCAATGATGCCCGCACCTCATACTACCTGAAGTCCATCGGTGGCTACCATGCCGCCAAACTGCGCCGTTACCAAGACCTTATTGATGAGCATATATCAAAGATGAACATGAATGTCATCAGTATGCTCAATGCCAAGTATTTCATCGTTCCCGACAAGAAAGGCGGACAACCTAAGGTACAGCTCAACCCTTATGCCATGGGCAATGCCTGGTTTGTAGATACACTACAGGTAGTAGACACACCGAACGAGGAGAGCGATGCACTGAACTACATAGACCTACACACCACGGCTGTGCTCGACAAGGAGTTTGCAAGCTATGTAGAAGACTTTACTCCTGAGCATGACTCTACCGCAGTCGTTCGCCTTACCAAATATACACCGCGCTACATCGACTACGAATATACAACCGGCAAGCCTGGTACCATCGTCTTCTCTGAGATCTACTATCCATACGGATGGAAAGCTACGATTGACGGTACGCCTGCAGACATATATCGTGTGAACTACATGCTCCGTGCCATCAACGTTCCTGCCGGTAGGCACTGCATACACATGGAATTTTCACCCGACAGTGTAAAGAAAGGCGACACTATAGCCATGGTATGCATCATCATTATGTATACTACCATATTGCTAGTAATAGGATTTGCCCTGTTCCGCACCATACGGAACCGACACCAATAACCGACACACAGGTAACAGAAAGAATAGAGTCCGCTCAAGCAATCGAGTGGACTCTATTCTTATAATTTCATTCCCGATTTACGGATATAATAGGGCAACACCTTGAAAGCCAATCGCGTACAGTGCTTGACAAGCACATGTAGCAGACGCAGCCGATAATCTGCCCGGTAATAGATATTGTGCTTATAATCGGGCACATAGCTCAGCAAATGACCATACATCTTGCGTATAGTGAGTTGCTGTGGGCACTCCTCATTATATATATAGGTGAGCACACCGAGCAAATAACCCTTCTTCAAGTAAATATAGTCGAGTTCCGCCTGATTGGTCTCGTAAAGCCCTTTCTCGCGGGCAAACAGCACGAGCAGGTCGAAAGATTTCACCTTGTCGAGGTATCGTTTAGGGTTGAGCGACTCGGAGAGTGACTCACTGTGTACAAGATAGTGGTACAGTGGCTTATCGACACAAGCAATACGCTTCGCAGCCAACAGTGAACAGGTAAGGAAATAGCTGTCCTCGGCACTGCGCGTAGCAGGAAAGCGAATACCGTATTCATTGAGCAGCGAGCGGCGATAGAGGAAGGAGACGAAGAGCGTGGTGTAGTGGGTGAGAAAGAAAGAGCGTTTCTCTCCACTAAACGCACCACTTTCAATCACGGGATTACTCATCAACTGAGTTTCAGCATCCTTTACCAACTGTGCTTGACAATAGGCAAGGTCGGCATCATACTGCTTGGCTGCCTGATACAGCTGCTCGCAAAAGTCGGGCTCCACCACATCATCACTATCAATGAAAGCCACGTACTCACCCTGAGCTGCCTCAATACCCACATTGCGTGCCGGCCCAGGCCCCATATTATGCGGTGTGGCAAGGAAGCGGAAGGTCTTGCCGCTCGGATGAGCCTCAACAAACCTTCGTGCACACTCCATACTATCATCGCGCCCATGATCATCGACAAGCAGTATATTAATGTTGTCCATAGTCTGAGCTGTGAGCGAAGCAAGGCAATCCTCAATATAAGCAGAAGCATTATATACTGGAATAACAATCGAGACTTTACACATAGGGCTGCTTAGTCTTTTTATACATACAACTTGAATATCCGCAATCCTAAGGGAAGGTTAGCGTACATTAACACTCCTCCGAGCTGTATCTTTAGCTTGGTGGCACAGCACATACACTTGAGCAGATGCCTATTCTCCTTTATCTCTTTAACCAAGATGTCGGCCTCGCTGCTGTTTACAGTCTGTAGTGTACGGAGCACCATCTTCATGGCGTTTCCTATCTGTGTATAGAATGCCCGACGATATCTGCCCTGGATATTTTGCTCGTCAACAAAGGCATACAGGCTATTCATGACAACAAAATCATCGAGACCGTTTTTTAGGCGCAATGTTGAGGATATACTGTTGGCGACTCCTCTGAAATAGTTATATGCAACCCTATCGTATGAGGCACATGTTCGTGCAAGATATAACATCCTTGGTTTGAACTCATTGTCTTCGTGGTAGATACCTGGATAGAACGACAACTGCTGCTGTAGCAAGAATTCGCGGCGATATATAGCGAATGGCACCTCCACAAAGAATTTGTTGCTTAGCAATACTTCCTTACCTTCAACGATACCATCTATTGTGGAGTATTTCTCCTCATTAGAAGTGCCATCTGAATAAACATTTCTATATTGCAGTAACAGGGCATCCACTGCTGTCTCCTCCAAGCGTTCCTTTATTGCATATAGACATCCCTCTTCAATGCAATCGTCAGAATCTACAAACCACACATACTCTCCCTTTGCCGCTCTCAGCCCGGCATTGCGTGCCATGCTCAACCCCTGATTGCGCTGGTTGATAATGGTGACATTGGCATGACCATACGTCATCTCTTCCACAACAGCCATACTGTTATCTTTGGTTCCATCATTGACAATCACCAACTCATAGTCCTCTGCCGTGACGTGAGGTTGGTCTAAGCAACTTTGCAGGCAACGACCGACATATTGCTCTACATTGTATACGGGGATGATAATGGAGAGTTTCATGACTATTCAACCCATTTGATGTTACCGTGTACGACTACTTTGTCTGGCAGTTGTGTATAGTTACCGTATTTCTTTGTGAGGTAATTATTACTGTTTCGTGGGGCGAAGAATATACCATCTTCGAAGGGAATCTCAATAAGCGGGAACAAATCATCTTCGTTCCTTTCATCCCGAAATATCAGTCCTAAGGCATGCCGATACTCGCATCGGGGGAAGAATACGGAAACCATACTTCTAAATACGGGAAACACAAGGCGTGTCAGTAGTGTATGGTTGAAGTTGAACAACCAACGGGCTTTGCGATAGAATACTTTATGGCAAAGGTTGACATACAGCCTGTTGGCTATGCGAAAAATAGGATAGGGCGACCTCTCTACAGGAAAAATATCAATGAAGCACCCTTTGAACTTCAATTTGATCTCATAATCTTCCTCGATGCATGAATGCTTGTCGCGCACCTTAGCATATAGGTGAGGATAATCTTTATCGGATACTCTGTCGTGTAACATGAATTGCTCCGGCAGTTCCCTGCGGAGTATTGGCAGCAGACGATGGTAGTCTTCCCTGAGAACCTCTATGTCCAAGTCATCATCCCAAGGAATGAATCCTCCATGGCGTACGGCTCCCAGCAGTGTACCCGAGCTGAGCCAATAGGGGATGTTGTGGGCACGGCATATCTTATCTACCGTCTTCAGAATGTCGAGCATCCGCAACTGCCCTTTGCGGAGCAAAGAGCCATCAGGATTATACTTCGCCCTCAGTTGTTGTTGTACTTTCCGATCTATCATGTCAACCTCCTTTTCATCCTCTTCATCCATAGCATCAAGGCTCTGATTCCTAAATATAATCTGCTGAACAAAGGATTGGAGAAGCGTAGAGCAAAACGCTCCCACCATTGCCCCCTGTAGCCATAATTATGTATATCCGCTACCACCTGCAGGTGTAGCTGAGTCTTTTCTCTGGTCTTGTGGTAATAATAGTGCCCTACAATCACATGGTTCATCATCAGTACATTGGCAATGCAGTAGGGCATGCACCTCTCGCGATAAGGCTCGGGTATCACACTTTTCTTGAAGTGGTACGACCTGCCGAGATAGTCGAGTGTATAATTGAATGTGTTCATGATACCCTCAGCGTTGTCATTATAATGATATACCACCGTAGGCACTATGCGTATCTTCCCCTTGCATGCAAAGGCCAGACGGAGGTTCATGATGAAGTCCTCACCCACCACAAAGTCACGGGGGAGGTCGAATGTCTTTTCATCAAACAGCTTTCTCCTGAACAATTTAGCATAGGGCGATGGAGCGATGTTGTAAGCATATATCTGTTTGACGAGTCCAAACTTGTCCATCTCGCCATCGGCGTATTGCTTGGGGTTACGGTCATAGTTCCCTATGATGATGTCATATTCCTCACCAGTCAAGGCATACAGGTCCTGCAATGCCGTGTGTGGTAACGAATCATCGGAGTCCACAAATGTGACATATTCGCTTCCTGCCGATTCGCTTACACCCAACGCACGCGCCTTGTTGGCCCCGCCATTAGTGACATGAAATACTCGCACACGCGCGTCCTTTGCGGCATACGCATCGCATATCGCACCTGAGCCATCGGGACTGCCATCGTCCACCAATAGCAGTTCGAAATCCTCGAATGTCTGTGCCAGAATACTGTCCACACAACATTGCAAGAACCTCTCCGCTTTATATACAGGAACTACTATTGATATTTTCGGGCGCTTCATCAAATGGACCTATGTTTATAAGGGCAAAGATACAACAAGCCGTGAGGAGAACAAAATAAACATGCCTATTTTTCTATTTGTGAAGCAGATATTCCTCATCCATACAGCTGATTCTGCTGCTTTATTCGTATGAAAACATTGGTGAATAAATAGAAAAAATGAAATGAAACAAGCGAAAAAACTAAATATCCATGGATATTTCATCACATATCCACGGTTATTTCATTACGTATCCACGGATATTTTATTACGTATCCACGGATATTTCATTAAATATCCACGATTACGCAGGTTTTTCCGTAGTGAACGGCGTCTTTTCCTAACGGCACACTTCACCTTTTGCAGTGCCGCACAAGGATTTTTGGCTATTGGCTCTCTCAAGATAGAGCCTCTTCCAGGAATTTGATGGCTTCGCCCCGTTTCTCTGCGAGGATACGATACACCGGCTCGTAATCTATCGGTTGCAGCAGTTCTTCCACCTTCTGCTTGTAGTCTTCGTAGGAAGAGACCAGCCGTCCCTCCAAGCCGAATATCTGCAACAGAGACTCAAAACGTGTCATTCCACGGCATTTGTTGCCAATGACCACAAATGGTTTTCTATACAATATAGAGAATATGCAGGCATGAAAACTATCAGTAACAACAAACTCCGCATCGCGGAACCCCTGCAGCCACTGTTCTACGGGTGGCTGTACTCGTTCTTCAAGAGTAAGCCTATGATTCTCTGTCTGCGAATTGGCATAAAAGGGAGTTAGCATCTTTTCCTTTGCTATGCAAGAAACTATATCCTCCACTTCCTTTCCCTGATCAAGGGCATAACACATCAGTGTCCCTGGACTCTGAGGAGTATTTCTCTTGACTAACTTGACATAATCATCCGCATCAAGCAATAGCGTAGGGTCAATGTTCTGTTGGGCATCGACGCCCAAATACTCCCTACAGAGCATGATACCGGAGGCTTCGCGTACACTGATAGCATCGAACGCCTGAGCCATCATCGAACATTTAACCGTATCAGATTTATTGTACTCCCAATTATCTGTACCGAATGACGCTGCATAGGAAATGCGTTTTATATCCCACCCTTTGGAGAACAACAAGAAAGCATTTCCTACTCCAGGAAAAGGCTGCGCATAGCGTGCCCGCCATATTTGGTCACTACCCACGACAAAGGCATCGAACTCACCTTCCGAGATTTCAGAAACATCCTTCACCACCCTACGCACTATATGTTCAGAGACAAACTGCCCTGTATACCTGGTACGCGCTGCCCACAATTGCTTGTAGTATTCAGGAGAATAAATGATGGCGTTCTTACCTTGCAAGAGTCGTTTCACTTTACCCTTGACATACATCTCTATACGTCGCTTCAAAGAGAAGTGGAATTGTTTTTCTTCGTCGAGAACCATAGCCTCATGTCCCATACCTTGCAGCACTTGCTGTAGGGCATAGGCTTGTAGGATTCCTCCATAGTTAGTGTGAAGCGGGAGTGTTAGGATACCAATTTTCATGTGCACGTATGTTTATCGGTCAGATTTACTATTTCTTTCCCGTTTGCAAAATGATAGAAATCCTTGATAACAGAGAATGCGTCATCGCTCTTTATGACATCATCCCTATTTATGAAACAAAGAGGCACTTCGCCATAAAAGGATGCCCAGCGGCTAAATGTGCTAAGCGGGCCAATGATGCGGTCACACTGCGAGAGCATATAGAGGTCGTGAATAGCAGTCGTATTAGCTGTTTGGCATATTTCCAACCCCTCGAAAAAGCTACTATCGACTCTCTCGTTGGTAGATATCGCGAAACACACTTTCCTATCTCTATACACCTCACACAGGGCTTGCATGTGCTGCTTATATTCATCAAGTTCAAAATAGTATCGACCACCCTCAAATGTTCTGTAGTCACCCCTACGGATATGCACACCAATGATAAAGTAACCCTCGCGCTTATAACGGTCCATCACGGGCTTCACTTCATCCATAATATCTTGATTCGGGACATAGATATTTCGTATCTCATCCATTACATAAGGAAAATACTCGTTGGATGCCCGATGCTTCCAGCCATGGACAAACTTTTCGGAAGTGGTACGAGCATAGAAACGATTGAAGAATCTATTGCCAAATATCCAAGTCAGTAATTTCTGATACCCAGCATCGCCAAACCACTTTATCAAAGTTTCGCTATACAAAGGAAACTTGATATACGGATTATTGCGGAGATTATCAAAATACTTGATATCTTTGTCCCAAAAGAGAACATAGGTCTTGTTCTGCGTACGTATAGACCACCCTACGGCATCAAGGTACGACCATAGGCGATTGCACGTTTGTCCTGCCTTGTCCCAAATAATTCTGAAATCGTTCGGCATTATCCGTTTCGCCAATCTTTTAAAAAGATTTTTCCGAACAGGTCTTTTCTTTGAACAGTACTCACTGACAAGTTCACTCAAAAGAGCGTCACCTAATCGCCCAAAAAACTCACGTCGCTTCGGATGTGCTTCCACGCTTCTATAGTAAGTCGTCACCTCACGCTTGAATTGTTCGAACGATTGTTCTTCCTTCACAACATCAATCTTGTGGACTAAGTCTTTACCTCTTTCAGTGTTAACCAACACTGCACTTGTGCCCTTGTTGTCAGTAAACTTATAATTATACTTCTCTATACCCCAAAAGTCCGCTAATGAAATGTCGCTCCCGCTTTTCCCACTTTTGCATGAACACGAGTGGCATGATGGTCGCAAAGATAGATACGACAGGTAACAATTCATAAAGGCATTATCAGAGAATGGTTCCAGCAGTTCTTTCTCCTCCACAATGGAAGCGGAAGCCCTAGCTGGAACTTCCTTAGAAGCAAGATAGCGGAGGCGAAAATCATATTTCGCCCAGCCATTCGTTTTGTCCCTAAATGATATTCCTGTAATCTCTGGCAACTCATTGAAAGAAGAGGAACACCTCTTCTTCCCAACGCTATGCGCTGCGCGGACAGGACCACAAACCTCAGACAAATACTTCTTCCACACCAAGGGACTGGGTACACCATGACAAACGACATCCACCGTCAACAAATTGTCATAGTCTTTGCAGAGATACCTCTTTAATCCTGCTATTTGACAAGGCGTACCCGAGAACAGAACCTTGCGGCCCTGTCGTAAGAAGTGCTTTGCCTCTTCATAGGTACTGCCAATAATACTCTGTACATACTTGGAACCACGGAAAGCAGCCAATCCATCGAGAGTCTCTGTCCAAGCATGAACAACATTCCATCCTTCGTCAAACTTGGCTCCGAAAACAACGCCTCCCCCACGAATAACAGCCTCAGCCAATAGCGTGAAGACTCCTCCTGAAGAACTTTTCCGGCGCAATTCCTCATCATTACTCCGTGCTGCGTACACCTTCAACGGTTGAACTGTAGATGCTTGGTTTACGAAAGGACACACCTGTTCGCATAGTCCACACTCGACACACGTATCCTTGTCTATCACAGGATAAAGAAAGCCCTCCTCATCGACCTGCATTGTAATAGCCCTATGAGCACAAACCGAAGCACACGCATGGCACCCACAACAGTCTTTCTTTTCTTTAATATCAATCATCCACGACGGAATTTTGCAATTACACTTCTTATAGCCTTACCTATCAATACGCGCTCCTCACGGTTACATCCAACAAAATAGATTACTACCGCAGATGAGAACACCGAGAGACTACATAGCACAAAGAACCTCACTAATCCAGCTGGCATCAATAGATAGCACACAGTTGGTACAATCAATGACAGCAAAGTGACTACAAGAACATTACAGTACACTTTTACAACAAACTTCCTCACAGGGAAGTCTATCATTCTACGAAGAAACCACAGCCGAGCCACGAGACACAATTGAGATATGATGATAGCTACAATTACTGTCACCTCTGGGAACCAACCCCACCGTAGTAAAAGATAGGAGACAGGAAGATTCAACAAGAGAATCCCACCTACCACCATTTGATATACCTTTATCTTGCCAGTAGCGGTCTGTGCTGTAATGAGCGTGTGGGATACGATTTCAGCCAGGCTCAAAACTAATACCAAACGAGTAAAAAGTACTGTATGTGCAGGCACTTCACCCAACCAAACATGCAAGAACGTCTCTATCTCGAAAATTACCGGAATGGAGAGAATCATGAAGATGTAATACGACAACTTGGTACCTTGGAACATCAATTTGTGCATACGTTCCAATTGACCTGCAGCATAATCCTTGATGATTTGAGGATTGAGTGCCATGGTAAAATTGCTGATAAATTGCATTACCACGCCATTGACTTGCATGGCAATTCCTCGGGCAGCATTGACTGCCGCCCCAGTAAAAGTATTGATGACAACATTCACTCCTTCGTTTTTCATCAGTCCTGCCGTGTTGCCTATGAAGCTCCACCCTGCGAAACTGAATATCTCCCCAAACAGTTTCTTGTCATACACACACACGTAGCGGCACTCAACAAAGTTTCGTTTACAATACCCCCAATATATTACCTGCGCGATGAGGGTTGGGATAATGTTAAGCACGGCCAGTAACTTCAACTTATCGCCTCCGTAAAAGTATATGGCACATACAATCAACAACTTTGCAGTGGCATCAAAGATGGTCAAATAGGCAAAGGCCGACATCCGCTCATGAGCAATGATGGCCGCCCTATAAGGTACAGAAAGCAAGTTGATTGCAAATACGATGGTTGAGCACTGCAGCACCCAATTGGCCGCCCCAAGCCTGTCGGGTGCAATCACCATCCGGTGATTCAAAAACCAAACACCCACAGTCTCAATGGCAACCAGCACAATGACAGCAAGCACAATATGGATATTGATAGAGGTAGAGAATACCACACGGAGGTGTTTCATGTCTCCCTTTCCCAAGCCGAAAGTGAAGAAGCGGCTCACAGCACCAGACAATGATGCTGAAAGCATTGAAAACATCGATACCAAGCCACCAACAACATTATTAATTCCATAGTTGTCAACACCAAGGGCCCTCAGCATCACACGAGTGGTGATAAAACTAATAACCATCATCACCAGCATTCTCATGTAGAGAAAACCGACATTCTTTGCTATGCGACGAGTATTTGTACCAGATGTAGGCATACGCAACTCACTTCTTCCTGCTGATAACAGCATCCATGTAGGCTACGAGAGCGTTTTTGACGTTTTCATCGATATTTTTAGGTAGCAATGCAAGAGCTTTCTGACGATACTGCTGCATGGTTTGTTCGGCATATTCGACACCTCCATTCTGCTTGGCAAATTCGATAAGTTCGTTGATCTCTGCATCGTCAAGTTCACCGCTCTTGAGGCGGTCTATCATAGTGCGTATATGGTCATCTCCGTATGTGCGGACAGCATAGATAATAGGTAGGGTGAGCTTGCCTTCACGCATATCGTTACCTGTGGGTTTACCCACATCGTCCGTGAAGTAGTCGAAAATGTCATCACGAATCTGGAAACATATCCCAATACATTCGCCTATCTGACGCGCACAGGAGACATCCTCAGCCGATGCGCCTACAGAGAGCGCACCTATCTCGGCACAAGAAGAGAAGAGCGAAGCCGTCTTCTTACGGATAATTTCCAGATAGACCTCCTCGGACACCAACTTTTCGTGGCTATGGAACATCTGGAATATCTCGCCATCAGAAAGCGTCTGACCCAATGCCCCAATAATATTGGTGATGCGGTTGTCACCACAGCGACCAGTGAAAACAAGCGCAGTAGAAAGCAGATAGTCGCCCACGAGCACCGCCAACTTGTTGTTGTAAATGGCGTTTACCGAAGCCTGGCCACGACGCTGCATGCTGTCGTCCACCACGTCATCATGCACAAGGCTGGCGGTATGAAGGAGTTCGAGTGCCAAAGCAGCGCTATAGGTCGAATCCACGATTTCACCGAACATTTTTCCGAAAAGCAGCACCATCATCGGACGCATCTGCTTGCCACGCTGCTTGTTAACATGAAGGATAATCTCACGAAGCAACGGATTGGGATTCACGGCGAGGTCATCTTGCATCTTCTTGAAGATTGCAAATTCGACCTCGATGGGTCGTAGAATTGTTTGCATTGTGTCCATACGATGGAATACTGATTTATCCTACAAAATTAGTGTAAAAATTCGATTTAACGAAGACAATACCTGATTACTTCTATTGTTGAGCGTGAGAAATCTAGTTTCAGGCGAGCGAAAATGCAAGTTTACTCATGTAGCGAGAAGCCGCCCCACAATATCTGGGGAAGAAGCAATAAAAACATCAAACAAGCTTATTCTATTAGCGCAGATTTATCTTTTACATCTCCCTACTGAAAGTGTCTTAAAAACTTTTGCATTACATTCACTCGTTGAAATTTGGCATTTTTATTGGCTTGCATTAACTTTGCACTTAAATAATTAGACAGCAGATATGGTAGAGAAGAATGAACTCATCTTCGGTACCCGCGCCGTCATCGAGGCTATCGAAGCGGGCAGAGATATCGACAAGATACTCATTAAACGTAGCTTGCAGAACGAGCTTTCGCATGAACTTTTCGATGCACTGAAGGGACACCTCATCCCTGTGCAACGCGTACCCATTGAAAAGCTTAATCGCCTTACCACAAAGAACCATCAGGGTGTCATTGCATTCACTTCAGCTGTGACCTATCAGCGTGTCGAGGATCTCGTACCCATACTTTATGAAGAGGGCAAGAATCCTTTCCTCATAATGCTCGATGGCGTGACCGACGTACGTAATTTCGGTGCTATTGCCCGCACTTGCGAATGTGCCGGTGTGAATGCAGTCATCATTCCCACACACGACAGCGTGAGCGTTAATGCTGATGCCATGAAGACCTCAGCTGGAGCGCTCCACACATTACCCGTATGCCGCGAGCCCAACCTCGGGAATGCTATCAAATACCTTAAGAACTGTGGCTTCCGCGTTGTGGCCGCCACCGAGAAAGCTAAACAAACCTACACCAAGGCTAACTTCACTGACCCCGTGTGTATAGTGATGGGATCCGAAGAAAAGGGAATCCCCACCGAGCACCTCGCCCTATGCGATGAGTGGATATCCATCCCACAATTCGGACACATACAGTCACTCAACGTTTCAGTAGCTGCTGGCATACTCATCTATGAGACAGTAAGACAACGGACTGAGTGAGACTAAATATCATTGAATGAAGCTCATTACTCACGCCATACGCAGCCTCATCATCCCCCTACTCCTTGTTCTAGGAGTATGGTCTATAGCATTCTATTTAATATTGAGTGATGAACTTATTGATGAGATTGATGACCAATTGGAGATCTATACCGAACGTATCATGCGCCAATGGCTTTCAGGCGAAGCATTGCCAGACTCTGCTGATGGCTCCAATAACACCTATTATATACGGCAGATAACTCCCGATGAAGTGGCTATGAATAAAAGTGTGGAGTATACATTTGAGAATGTCTACATTCACTCTCGCCTCGAGGAGGAACCGGCTCGCGTGATGCACACCATATTTAAGCATCACGATGGTACATTTTGGAAACTTACCGTAATGACTCCTGTATATGAGCGTAATGAAGTCATCAGTACCATACTTATAGCCACGCTCATCTTGCTCATTGTAATGTTGCTGGTCATTATAGGTATCTTTACTTTGGTATTTGTACGCTATACACGTCCAATTTACAAAGTACTGCACTACCTTGACTCGTATACCATAGGTAAACCTCAGCCTTTGGACAATAAAACCAACGTAACTGAATTTCAACAACTCAACGAGTCAGTATCTTCCTGCATACACCGTATCGAAAAGGTATACGAACGCGAACGTCGGTTTATAGGTGATGCTTCACACGAACTGCAAACTCCGCTTGCTGTATGTCAGAACCGCATAGAACTGATGATGACTGATGACACTCTCACCGAACAGCAGATGGTGGAACTATCCAAAATGCTACAAACTGTAAACGAACTCATACGGCTCAACAAGACACTGCTGTTCCTGTCAAAGATTGAGAACAATCAGTACATTGAACTGACCAATGTAGACATCAATACAAAGGTACGCTACAGTATAGAAATGCTCTCCGAAGTATACGAGTCAAAAAACATCACTATACACCTCTACGAGCAGAGCCAGTGGATACTCCAAGCAAATGAAGAACTGATAGCTTCACTCGTAAGTAATCTTTTGCGTAATGCCTATACCCATAGCCAACCTCACGCCACCATCGACATATATATAAAGGAAGGAGTATTGTGCATAGCCAATACCAGCGAAGGAGAATCACTTGATACCACCCGTCTTTTTGACCGTTTCTACCGCAAGCATGGAAAGAAAAATTCCAATGGTTTGGGGCTCTCCATCGTGAAAGCCATTTGCGAGGCAAGCCATATCAAAGTGAACTATTCATTCAAGCAGAGTAAACATATCTTTACTGTCAGCCGTTAATGTGACGTATCATTGCTATTCCAAGATGACATACAATAGAGCTAAAAGGAAAAGTAATGAAAAAAACTATTTTTTCAGAATGTTTTCAGAATTGGGCTCTATCTTTGTCGCATAAATAATGAAAAAGCGAATGTAGAACCATTAGAAAAAAAGTACTATTATGAAAAAGTTTCTTCTTACTCTTGCTTGTGTGCTCACCTTAGTAACGAATGCTTGTGCCGATAACTACCAACCTGTCGACCGTAGCCAACTACCCGAAAAGGCACAAAACTTCCTCACCACCTATTTTCCCGAAGCTAAAATTTCACTGGCTCGCAAAGAGTTTGATGTAATGGAACTTAGCTATGATGTTATCTTTACCGATGGCATCAAAGTGGAATTTGACCGCAAAGGCAACTGGACTGAAGTGGACTGCCTGACACATCCTATCCCCTCAGGTATTGTACCCGAATCTATCAACAAGGTTATCAGTACCCACTACCCAGAAGCCAAAATTACAAAAATAGAACGCAACCACCGTGAAGTAGAAGTGAAATTGGACAATCGTGTAGAGTTTACTTTCAATAAGAAGATGCAACTCATTGATATTGATTAAACTGTTGTTTTATACTTTGATGAAGCAGGCTATATCACTAGGCGTCAACCGACTGATGTAGCCTGCGTGCTTGTCTACTTCGGCTTCGGCCCAACGCACGAAGACATTGGCCGAGGTGGCGAAGAGCTCGGCATTGGCCGTAGCATCCTGCAAGAGCAGGTAGCCCATGATGATGTAGCCGGCCATCTCGACGAGGCGACGGGCGGTGAGGTCGATAAGCTCTTGCGACTCGTG
>JAFQLT010000044.1 GCA_017396545.1 Bacteroidaceae bacterium
CAACTGCACCAGCTACGTGGCCGCGTGGGACGCGGGGCCGACCAGTCGTACTGCATCCTGGTGACCTCGGTGAAGCTCTCGGAGGAGAGCAAGAAACGTCTCGAGATCATGGTGCGCACCAACGACGGATTCGAGATTGCCGAGGCCGACCTCAAGCTGCGCGGCCCGGGCGACCTCGAGGGCACGCAACAGAGCGGCATCGCCTTCGATCTCAAGATTGCCAATATAGCCCGCGACGGACAACTGCTGGGGCATGTGCGCAGCATCGCCGAGCGCATCACCGATGAGGACCCCTATGGCTCGCGACCCGAGAATGCGGTGATGTGGCAGCAGCTGGAGCGCTTGCGCAGGACGAATGTCAACTGGAGCGCGATATCGTAGGGGTTGATTGGGGTGTTCGATACCATTCTCGCGGCCATAAGGGAAAAGAACTAACCAACTTGGAGACTTTTAAATAGGTTTCGGTTCGGAAAAATGCAAGTAAACTTGCTTTTTCTCTCGCCTTGCACTAACTTTGCACCCAATTTCAGGCGCCCTTGTAGTTCAATGGATAGAACGCGGCTCTCCTAAAGCTGAGATATGAGTTCGATTCTCATCGGGGGTACTGTAAAAATGTTATGGGTTTTGGGTACTGCTTGTTTGGAACAATATCATGGAAAACTCTCAATTCATAACAGGCAGGGTGAGTGAGGAACACTTATAACTAATAACTTAATAACTCAAAACTCAAACACATGTTTCTAAATTTCACAGGCTCACATTTGGTGGAAGAGTACCACAAATGGAAGAAAGCGAAGAAGGATGCTGGAGTGAATAATCCTCTGGCCAAAACGTTCAAGTTGTTGTTTGTCATTGCAGTGACGATGACTATTTGGTTGTTGCCCACAACTGCTTTCGGTATCGAAGGCCTCACCGTGGTGGAGCAGCGCATCATCGGTGTTTTCGTATTCGCTACGCTGATGTGGGTTCTCGAGGCAATCCCTGCATGGAGTACTTCGCTCATCGTAGTTGTGTTGTTGCTGTTCATGGCGTCGGACAGCTCGTTCAAGTTCCTCAATACGGGTTATGCACCTGAGGAGTTGGGAACTATCCTTAAGTATCAGGACATCCTGCACTGTTTTGCCGACCCCATCATCATGCTCTTCATCGGTGGTTTCATGCTGGCTATTGCCGCCACCAAGTATGGTCTTGATGCCAAGATTGCCAAGGTGTTGCTCAAGCCCTTCGGCACGCAGTCGCGCTTCGTGATGCTCGGCTTCATTGTGGTGACGGGTCTTTTCTCTGCCTTCATCAGCAACACGGCTACTGCAGCCATGATGCTTGCCTTCTTGGCTCCTGTGTTGAAGGCTCTTCCTGCTGATGGTAAGGGTAAGATTGGCCTTGCTCTCTCTATCCCCGTCGCTGCCAACATCGGTGGTATGGCTACTCCTATCGGTACACCTCCCAATGGTATCGTACTGAAGTATCTCGAACCTATGGGTCTTGGCATGGGCTTCGGTGAATGGATTGCCTTTATGGGCCCCATCACCATCGCATTGCTTCTCATCTCATGGGTGATACTGCTCAAGCTTTTCCCCTTCAAGCAGAAGACCATCCATCTCGACATCCCCGACAATTCACAGAAGGGTTGGCGTACCACATTGGTATACATCACTTTCTTTGCTACCATCATCATGTGGCTGTTCGACAAGAACCTCGGTTTGAAGACCAATGCCGTAGCCATGTTCCCCGTAGCCGTGTTCTGTGCTACAGGCATCATCACCAAGCGCGACCTCGAGCAGATCAGCTGGTCTGTGCTCTGGATGGTAGCCGGTGGTTTTGCTCTCGGTGTAGCGCTCAACAAGTCGGGCTTGGCTCAGCACATGATTGACGCTATCCCGTTCGCTTCATGGTCACCGCTGATTGTTATTATCGGTTCCGGTCTCCTCTGCTATGCGATGGCCAACTTCATCTCTCACACCGCTACTGCTGCGCTTCTCGTACCTATCCTTGCTGTGGTAGGTGAGAGCATGGCTACTGCATTGGGTCCTGTGGGCGGTGTTGCCACTTTGCTCGTAGGTGTAGCAATCGCTTCGTCGGTAGGTATGGTATTGCCCATCAGTACTCCTCCCAATGCCTTGGCATACGCTACGGGTCTCATCGAGCAGAAGAATATGGTCAAGGTGGGTCTTATTGTTGGTGCAGTAAGTTTGCTGCTCGGTTATGTAGTGCTTATTGTGCTGGGGACAAACGGGCTCCTCTGATTGCTTTGGACAATAAAAATAGTAAAAGTAGAGACGCCGCGCAAGTGGCGTCTCTTTTTCTTTGATAATAATCGGTGAATAATTTGTCCATATGAAAAGATTGTAGTACTTTTGCAGACGATTAGATGATATGTGAGGGGCTCCTTCGGGGGTCTTTTTTATTTATACATACATTATTTATTGTAATACACGCATGATTGCAAAGCAAAAAGTTACGGAAATCGTGAATGAGTGGCTGGCCGACAAGGAGTACTTCTTGGTCGATGTCAATGTAAGTGCCGACAATTGTATCTCGGTAGAAATAGACCATGCCGAAGGAGTGTGGATTGAAGATTGTGTGCAATTGAGCAAGCACATCGAGGGAAATCTCAATCGTGACGAGGAAGACTATGAACTTGAGGTGGGCTCGGCCGGTATAGGACAGCCTTTCAAGGTGTTGCAGCAATATGTAAACCACATCGGCAAAGAGGTGGAGGTACTGGCCAAGGATGGCAAGAAGTATCGTGGCACACTCACTCGTGCCGAAGAGAATGACTTCTGCGTCACCGTACAGGTGAAAGAGAAGCCCGAAGGAGCCAAGCGTCCCGTACTTATAGATAAGGAGTACACCTGGCGTTACGACGAAACCAAATACACGAAGTACCTGATAAAGTTCTGATAAGCTTATAAACTGAAAAACTGATAAACTTAAAATATATGGCAAAGAAAAACGAAAATGTAATCAACTTGGTTGATACGTTCCAGGAATTTAAGGAACTGAAGAACATTGACCGCACTACGATGATCAATGTGTTGGAGGAGAGCTTCCGCAGCGTGATTGCGAAGACCTTCGGTTCGGACAAGAACTATGATGTTATCGTCAATCCCGACAAAGGTGACTTTGAAATCCGCCGCAACCGTGTAGTGGTAGACGATGCCGACTTCAAGGATCCCAACTCGGAGATTGCACTGAGCGAGGCACTTAAGATTGATGAGGACTATGAGGTAGGCGAAGAGGTGACTGAGGAGGTGTCATTCCTTTCTTTTGGACGTCGTGCCATCCTCACCCTGCGCCAGACATTGGCTTCAAAGATTCTCGAGCTCGAGAAAGACAGCCTCTACCATAAGTACAAAGACATGGAAGGCACCATCATTGCAGCCGAGGTATATCAGGTGTGGAAAAAGGAAATTCTGCTCCTCGATGACGAGGGCAACGAACTGCTGCTTCCCAAGAGCGAGCAGATTCCCACGGACTTTTACCGCAAGGGAGAAACTGTGCGCGCTGTCGTGCTGCGTGTAGACAATCATAACAACAACCCCAAAATTATCTTGAGCCGTACATCACCACTCTTCCTGCAACGCCTGTTCGAGCAGGAGGTGCCCGAGATCAACGACGGCCTCATCACACTGAAACGTATTGCCCGTATTCCCGGTGAACGTGCCAAGATTGCCGTGGAGTCATATGACGACCGTATCGACCCCGTAGGAGCTTGCGTAGGTGTCAAGGGCTCGCGTATTCATGGTATCGTGCGTGAGTTGCGCAACGAGAACATCGATGTCATCAACTACACAGCCAACATCGAACTCTTCATCAAACGTGCCCTCAGCCCCGCTACCGTATCTTCACTTATCCTCAATGAAGAGGAGCGCAAGGTGGAGGTATATCTGCAACCCGATCAAGTGTCGCTGGCTATCGGTAAAGGCGGTATGAACATCAAGCTCGCTTCTATGCTTACCGAGTATACCATTGACGTATTCCGCGAACTCGACAATGAAGACGAGGAGGAGGACATCTATCTTGAGGAGTTCAAGGACGAGATTGACGAGTGGGTAATTGAGGCCATCCGTGCTCTCGGAATCGACACTGCCAAGGGTGTACTCAGCGCTCCGCGCGAGATGCTCATCAACAAGGCTGACCTTGAGGAGGATACTGTAGATGAGGTACTCGCTATCCTGCGTGCCGAGTTTGAGAACGAAGATTGAGTTGTGTAATTCTGAATTCTGAATTCTCAATTATGAATTGTTCGTCCTATACGGAAAGCTTTAGCATATAATTCATAATTCATAATTCAGAATTAAAAAATATTTTTTTGAATGCCAAGATTAAGTAAAGTAACGAAAGAACTGAATGTAGGACTGCAGACCTGCGTCGACTTCCTACAGAAGAAAGGACATGCAGTCGAAAACTCACTGAATGCCAAGATCAATGATGAGCAGTACGAGCTGTTGGTCATGCAGTTCAGCAAAGATAAAGACCTACGCCAGAAAGCCGAGCAGGCCCAGCGCGATCGACTCAGCCTTAAAATGGAGGCCAAGGCTGCTGCCGAGGAATCCAAGAAAGAGGAACCCGCACCTCAGAAAGAGAAGGAGGAGACAAAGCCATCGGTAGCCTTCAAGGTGGTGGGCAAGATTGACTTGGATGCTCCCAAGAAAGAGGAGCCTAAGGCTGAACCTAAGCCTGAACCCAAAGAGACTCCCCAACCCGAACCCAAGTCCGAACCCGTGGTGGAGGTGCAATCCACTGTAGCAGAGGAAGAAACGCCCGCAATGGAAGAGCCTGTCGCTCCCGCTGTTGTGGAGGAGACTCCCGTTGTGGAAACTCCTGTAGCGGCAGAGCCCGAAGAGCCTGCCGTGGAGGTTGAAACTTCCACGGAGAGCGTGGCCGCCGACACCGAGAATGCTGAGCCCGAGGTATTTGCCGTGAAGCGCGAGTTCGTGTCCAAGATCAACGTAGTCGGCAAGGTAGACCTCTCAGCTATCAACCAGTCTACCCGCCCGAAGAAGAAATCAAAGGAAGAGAAGCGCAAGGAACGCGAAGAGCAGGCCGCACAGCGCAAGCAACAGACATCGGCCAATAAGCCCGGTGGGCAAGATGCAGCCGGCGATGGCAAGAAGAAAAAACGTGCTCGCATACAGAACGAGCGTGTAGACATCAACAAGGCCGGTCAGATGGCTGCCAACGACAACCGCAACAACGGTGGCAACAACCAAGGCAAGAATAGTAAGAACGATCCTCACAGGGCTAAGTTCGACCGCGACAAGGAACGCGCAAAGCGCATCCTCGAAAAGAGCGAGATGAGCGAGGAGGAGATCCAGAAGCAAGTGAAGGACACGCTGGCCCGCCTCACCAACAAGCCCAAGTCTACTGGCGCCAAGCACCGTAAGGAGAAGCGCAATCAGGTAGCCGACCGTCTGCAGCAGCAGATGGCACAGGAGAGTGCCGAGAGCAAGGTGCTCAAGCTCACCGAATTCGTTACCGCCAACGAGTTGGCCAGCATGATGAATGTCGGTGTAACTCAGGTTATCGGTACCTGTATGAGCATCGGTATGATGGTGTCTATCAACCAGCGCCTCGATGCCGAGACTATCAATATCGTAGCCGAGGAGTTCGGCTTCACCACCGAGTTTGTCAGCGCCGAGGTGGCTCAGGCCATCTCTGAG
>JAFQLT010000004.1 GCA_017396545.1 Bacteroidaceae bacterium
GGGCGACTACCTCGTGATAGCCCGCCAAGCCAAAGAGAGCGGCCAGTGGTTCATGGGTGGCATCACCGACGAGCACAAGCGCCACGTCGACGTGCCCCTCCACTTCCTTGAGGCAGGCCGCACCTACGAGGCCACCATCTACGCCGACGCTCCCGATGCCGACTATGCCACCAACCCGCAGGCCTACGTCATCAGCACGCAACAGGTTACCTCGGCCGACACCCTCAGCCTCGACATGGCACGCGGCGGCGGTTTCGCCATCAGCTTCGAGTAGAAGACAACAAATAATATAACAGTCATCCCATACACTCCTTCGCATTGAAAGAGTGTGTGGTTGCTGAACTATTCTATATTCCAAGACTGGCAATATATATTCCAAGACTGGCAATATTCATTCCAAGACTTGGAATATTCCTTTTATCGAGGTACTAATTTTTGTTTCTTGGTGCAGTTTGTTGGTTGTATCCGAGAAGCGTCACTTGCACCGACGGAGCAGTTCCTTGAGGCGGGCGTGCAGGTGCTTGGCCCGTGTCCATTGCCAGTCGCTCCAGGTGTGGAGGGCGAAGGCGTTGTAGTCGTAGAAGAAGGCTACGGCAGGCAACAGCAGGAGGATGGCCAGCAGGGCGGGCACTAAGGGCAGGGCACACAGGGCCACGATGCTCCAGATGATGATGAGCAGGGGCCACAGGGCGAGGTTCACACCCAGGCGGGCGGTGTTGCTGAAGGCCTTGTCCTTGAGCTTGCTTACGATGCAGTGGGAGGTCACCCATGAAGGCAGGGTCACTACTGCACAGAAGAGGTAATAGGGCAGAGCGCAAAGCAGGGCCACGGTGTTGCCGATGGAGGCGACGAGGGGGTGCTTATGCCCGGTGGACGAGGGGTGTATGCGGCGTAGGCGACGCTCCTTCTTGAATGCCAGGGCATCGGCATAGAGGGCTTGGGCAGCCTCGGGGTCGCTGTCGGTCTTCTCCACGATGTGGGCGATGGCGGCACGGTTGAGGGTGAGGCGCTCGGCAGGCGACAGGGGGGCCGACTGGGCGGTACATAGCTTGGTGAGCTCCCAACGGGCATCGTAGGCCTCAGTGTCGGGCACGAAGGCGATGAGCTCGCTCATGCGGCGGGCCAGTTCCTCGCGCAGCATGGCCAGCAGACGGGCTGGGGTGACCTCACCCTCGTGCTGACGCACGAACTCGGTGACGTTGATGGGCTTACCATAGGTGACCACGGCGTTGGAGCGGTAGCGGAAGTAGCGGCTGTACTCTATACCGGTGGGCACGATGTATACGGGCTTCTCATGGCCAAACTGCTTGTTGGCCTCGAGGGCGATGTGGAAGATGCCTTTGCTCAGGCCCATGAGCGAGTGCTTGGGGCGGTGTGTGGCCTCGGGGAAGAGAGCCAGCGGGTAGCAGTGGCGGAGCACATCGACGCACTTGCGTATGATCTCCTCGTTTTGCTTCACGGCGGCATAGCCATCGCGGATGCGGTAGATGGGCAACATCTTGAGGAAGGTGAACACCTTCTGCAGGAGGGGGCGACGGAAGATGTCGGCACGTGTCATGAAGACGGTGGCGCGGTTCATCGAACGGAGTATCACCAGGGGGTCGAGCAACGCATTGGTGTGGTTGCTACCGATGATGACGGCCCCGTCTTTGGGCAGGTTTTCCTTGCCTCGCACGACAAGGCGGCGCATCGATAGGCTGATGATGGGGTTTACCCACAGGCTGCGCAGAAGCGCATATCCGAAGTTTTTATTATAGACTTGCACGGGATTTCAATTAGGAATTAGGAGTTAGGAATTAGGAATTACCATCCGGATGGATACGTCGCGGAGCCTCAACTCCTAACTCCTAATTCCTAACTCCTAATTAGTTTTTACTCTTTCCACTTATACTTATCGCGGAGGCGGAAGATGCCCGCGACAGTGAGGCCTGCAATGATATGCCAGATGCCCCACCATGCGGTAATGATGAGCATGCCGCCATTCTGCAGTTCGGGCGGGAAGATGTTGGGGTTGAACAGGAGGATGAGTCCGAGGCCTGAGTTCTGGATACCCATCTCGATGGTGATGGCGCGGCGGTCGGGGCGCGGCAAGCCTGAGAGTTCACCGAGCCAATAGCCGGTAAAGAGTATCAAACCGTTGTGGATGAACACGATAAGGACAACCCACTTGAGGTACTTCACGAAGATGTCAAAGTTGTTCCAAAACGAAATAAGCACCATAGCGAGGAACACCACGATGGAGAGGTACTGCAAGGGCTTGTTGAGCGCCTTGGCCACCTTCGGGGCATAGTGTGTGGTGAGGACGCCCAATGCCAAGGGCACGCCGAGCAGAATGAACACCGTGACAAAGATGTCCCAGATAGGGATGGTGAGCGTCTGCAATGCATCGGCCGCATGGCGATTGAGGTAGCGCACATAGAGGCTGCCCCAGATGGCAAAGTTGGCCGGTGTGGTGACGATAGCCGCCGTAGTGGTCACGGCCGACATCGACACCGAGAGCTCGCGGTTACCTCTTGAGATGGAGGTGATGAAGTTAGACACGTTGCCTCCCGGACAAGAGCCCACCAAAATCATACCCATAGCTACCATCGGGGTGATGTGCTTGTGGAAGATGATGATGAGGAGGAAGGTGAGTGAGGGAATGATCACCCATTGACCAATAAGGCCCACGAGGATAGACTTGGGTTCGCGGAACACCTTGGCAAAGGTACCCGGCTTGATGCCGAGGGCTACACCGTACATGACAACGGCCAAGGCGATGTTCAGCAAGTCCATACCGGATTTGCTGAAGTTGATCTTTACGGGGTCGAGGTTTAGTAGTTGTTCGTACATAAGGAAGAGGCCTCCCCTACCCCCTCCTAAGGAGGGAAACTCCAGTCCTCAGGAAGGTGGGAATAGGCATATCTAAAATGTTTGTACTATGTAAAATAATCTCAACGATGCTTGACAGCCCCCTCCTTGAGTCGCGGTTACGACAACTGCCGGTTTATCGGCACCAAGGAATCTCGCTTAAGAGTTAGGGGTTGGGGGAGATCCCTTTTACAGCAAATTCATCGTATCAGTAGCGATCATCAGTTCTTCGTCGGTGGGGATGACTACCACTTTCACTTTTGATTCAGGTGTAGAGATTACAGCCTCCTGGCCACGCAAACCCTTGTTCTTCTGAACGTCGAGTTCTACGCCCATAAATTCGAGACCACGGCATACAGCCTCGCGAGTGTTGTCCTGGTTCTCGCCTACACCACCGGTGAAGAGGATAACGTCGACACCACCCATAGCAGCTGCGTACGAACCGATGTACTTACGGATGCGGTACTCATACATATTGAGTGCGAGAGTAGCGCGGGGGTTGCCTGCATCTACGGCATCGCAGATCTCGCGCATGTCAGAAGACACGCCTGAGATGCCCTGAACGCCCGATTTCTTGTTCAGGAGGTTAGAGATGCCAGTAGCGTCCAAACCCTCCTTTTCCATGATGAAGGTCACGGCACCACCGTCGATATCGCCGCTGCGGGTACCCATCATGAGGCCTTCGAGCGGAGTAAGACCCATGCTGGTGTCTACACACTTGCCATCCACTACGGCCGAGATAGACGCACCATTACCGATGTGGCAAGTGATAATCTTAGTGCCTTCGGGCTTGATGCCGAGGAACTCACATACGCGCTGTGACACGTAGCGGTGTGAAGTTCCATGGAAGCCATAGCGACGAACGCCATACTTCTCGTACAGCTCGTAGGGAACGGCATACATATAGGCGTAGTCAGGCATAGTCTGATGGAAAGCAGTGTCGAACACGCCCACCTGAGGAATCTCGGGGAGCAGTGCGGTGATAGCGTTCACACCCTTGAGATTGGCGGGGTTGTGCAGAGGAGCCAGGTCGTTACAAGCCTCGAAAGCAGCCAACACCTCCTCATTGAGGAGTACCGACTGGCTGAACTTCTCACCACCGTGTACCATACGGTGACCTACAGCATCAAGCTCGTCGAGCGATTTCAATGCGCCATACTCAGCACCTGTGAGTGTCTGCAGGATAAACTCCACACCAGCGGTGTGCTCCTGGATGTCTTTTTCGAGTACCACCTTCTCGCCATTGGGCAAGGTCAACTTAAGGAATGAGCCTGGAAGGCCGATTTTCTCGATACCGCCCTGTGCGAGTACCGATTGGGTGTCCATCTCGAAGAGTTTATACTTGATGGATGAACTACCGCAATTTAATACGAGGATTTTCATAAAATTGGAGCCTCCCCAACCCCTCCCAAGGAGGGGCTTCCCGTCATCGCGGAAGGGGTTGAGGAGGATTATTTGTTTGTTAATACTTTGATATTCTTTTTATTTCAGTACTGTCCGAGTCACCCCTCCTTGGGCCGATGCGGAAGGAGCATCGATTGCGTCGGCGCCAAGGAGTGCAGCGGAGCAGCTTTTATTGGGGAAGGCCGTTCTTACTTTGCTGCCTGTGCCTGACAAGCGGTGATGGCCACCATGTTATATACGTCATCGATAGAGCAACCACGTGAGAGGTCGTTCACTGGACGCGCGATACCCTGCAGAATGGGACCGATAGCCTCGGCACCGCCCAAGCGCTGTACGAGCTTATAGGCAATGTTGCCTACCTCGAGTGTGGGGAATACGAGTACGTTAGCCTTGCCGGCAATCTCAGAACCGGGAGCTTTGCTGGCACCTACAGAGGGTACGAGAGCGGCATCGGCCTGCAACTCGCCGTCAATCTTAAGGTCGGGAGCCAATTCCTTGGCCAAGCGCAGAGCCTCAGTAACCTTGTCTACACACTCATGCTTGGCCGAGCCCTTGGTCGAGAAGCTCAGCATAGCCACGCGGGGATCTCCGATACCTGCTACGGCGCGAGCGGTATCGGCACAGCATACGGCAATCTGAGAGAGCTGGGCAGCATCGGGTACGGGAGTCACGGCACAGTCACCCATGATGAGCACACCATTCTCACCATACTGCGGGGTCTGGGTAATCATTACGAAAGCGCCTGATACACAGCTGATACCCGGAGCGGTCTTGATAATCTGCAAAGCAGGACGCAATACGTTACCGGTAGTATTCTGTGCACCAGCGAGCTGACCGTCGGCATCGCCAGCCTTGATGATTAGGCATCCGAGATAGAGCGGATTGGTCACCAGCTTCTGAGCCTCCTCAGGTGTCATGCCCTTCTTCTTGCGCAGTTCGTAGAGCAGGTTGGCATACTCCTCCTTCTTCGGATGATTCTCGGGATCGATGATGGTGGCCTTGTCCAGATGGGTGAGTCCCCATTGGGCTGCAAGCCCCTTAATCTCTTCCGGGTTACCGATAATAATCAGGTCGGCTACCTCATCGGCAAGAAGGCGGTCGGCGGCTTTCAGTGTACGTTCCTCGGTTCCTTCGGGGAGTACGATGCGCTGCTTGTTACTCTTGGCACGCGCAATAATCTGACTTAACAAATCCATAGTACCTTATTTATTAAAATTGTGTATAACATCTAAAGTTTTGCAAAGGTACGAATAAACGAGCGAAAACAAAATAAAGCTTGTTTTAATTTTTCACATAGCGAGTGTAAGTATATTCACAATCATCGTAAATGTATGGCTTTTTATTAAATCAGGTATAATCACAGTCGAGTGACAAGAAAGAAAATAAGATTAAATAAATTTGCGTTTTCTCTTGGCTTGCACTAAATTTGCACTTTAATACGGCAATATTGTCAGTGGCTGTGACAAAAAAGCGACACTGCCATGCAAATTACTCATTGGCATCATTGTTGTGATAAAATAGCATAGATGAATAATAAAAATAATAATATATGGGATTTAATGAACTGATAGGAAAGTTGTTCGGTAACAAGAACACGCGCGACATGCGTGAAATACAACCGTGGGTGGAGAAAGTGAAGGCTGCCTACCCCGCGATAGAGAAACTGAACAACGATGAGCTGCGTGCCAAGACGCAGGAGCTGAAAGAACGCATCAAGCAGTCGGCCACTGAGGAGAATGCCAAGATTGCCGAACTGAAAGCGAAGGTAGAAGAGACCGAAATAGAGGAGCGCGAGCAGCTCTTCAACGAGATAGACAAATTAGAAACTGCTGTGCTGGACAAGTACGAAGTGGTGCTCGACGAGATTCTGCCCGAAACATTCGCCATCGTGAAGGAGACCGCACGCCGCTTCACCGAAAACGAGGAGGTGGTGGTGACGGCAACCGACATGGATCGTACGCTGGCCGCCACAAAGGATTTCGTGCGCATCGAGGACGACAAGGCTATCTACACCAACCATTGGGAAGCTGGCGGCAACGACACCGTGTGGAATATGATACACTACGATGTACAGCTCTTCGGTGGTGTGGTACTGCACAAGGGTAAGATTGCCGAGATGGCAACAGGTGAGGGTAAGACCCTCGTGGCTACACTGCCCGTATTCCTCAATGCATTGACAGGTAACGGTGTACACGTGGTGACTGTGAATGACTACCTCGCCAAGCGTGACTCGGAATGGATGGGGCCGCTCTATATGTTCCACGGGCTTTCGGTCGACTGTATCGACAAGCACCAGCCCAACTCGGAGGCTCGCCGTCAGGCTTACCTCGCCGATATTACCTTCGGCACGAACAATGAGTTTGGCTTCGACTACCTGCGCGACAACATGGCTTCTTCGCCTGCCGACCTCGTACAGCGCCGTCACAACTACGCCATCGTTGACGAGGTGGACTCGGTATTGATTGACGATGCCCGTACCCCGCTCATCATCTCAGGCCCTGTCCCCAAGAAGGGTGACCAACTGTTCGAGGAGTTGCGTCCTCTCGTGGAGCGTCTCGTAGAGGCACAGAAGCGTCTCGCCACCCAGCTCCTTGCCGAGGCCAAGCGCCTTATCCCCTCAGAGAAACAGGAAGAAGTGGAAGCAGGTTTCCTCGCCCTCTTCCGCAGCCATAAGGCACTGCCCAAGAACAAGCCTCTCATCAAGTTCCTCAGCGAACCGGGCATCAAGACCGGTATGCTCAAGACCGAGGCTATCTACATGGAACAAAACAACCGCCGCATGCCCGAAGCCGTAGAGCCACTCTACTTTGTCATCGACGAGAAGATGAACAGCGTAGACCTCACCGACAAGGGTATCGAGCTCATCACCGGCAACGCTGCCGACCCCACACTCTTCGTGCTCCCCGACATCGCTTCGGAGATGGCCGCCATCGAGAACAGTGGTTTGGAGGGCGACGAACTGCTGATGAAAAAGGACGAACTCTTCACCAACTATGCAGTGAAGAGCGAACGCGTACATACCATCAACCAGTTGCTCAAGGCCTACACCATGTTCGAAAAGAACACTGAGTACATCGTGACCGAACAGGGTGAAGTGAAGATTGTAGACGAGCAGACAGGCCGTATAATGGAGGGTCGCCGTTATAGCGACGGCTTGCACCAAGCCATCGAGGCCAAGGAGCGTGTGAAGGTAGAGGCTGCCACGCAGACCTTCGCCACCATCACCCTGCAGAACTACTTCCGCATGTACCACAAGCTGTCGGGTATGACCGGTACGGCCGAAACCGAGGCCGGCGAGTTGTGGGACATCTACAAACTCGACGTGGTGGTAATCCCCACCAACCGTCCCATTGCCCGTAACGACATGAACGACCGCATCTACAAGACCCAGCGCGAGAAGTACAATGCCGTGATCGAAGAGGTGGATAAAATGGTGGCCGAGGGACGTCCCGTACTCGTAGGTACCACATCGGTAGAGATCAGCGAGCTCTTGAGCCGCATGCTCACCATGCGCAAGATACCTCACCAGGTATTGAACGCCAAGCTGCATCAGAAAGAGGCCGATATCGTAGCCAAAGCAGGACAGAGTGCCATGGGTACGGTTCACGTCGCTACTGACGGACGAGGCTTCAGCGAGAGGAATGCTGCCATAAATTACCAGACACGCATAGAGGTAGAAGCAGCCCAGAAGGAGAAACGTGAGATTCGTGAAGCTACCGGACTTCTCAAAGTAGAAGAGCGTATGCTGGGTACTGTAACTATCGCCACCAATATGGCGGGTCGTGGTACCGACATCAAGCTCTCTGACGAAGTGAAAGCTGCCGGTGGTTTGGCCATCATCGGTACCGAACGTCATGAGAGCCGCCGTGTTGACCGCCAGTTGCGCGGACGTGCAGGCCGTCAGGGTGACCCGGGTTCGTCTGTATTCTTCGTGTCATTGGAAGATAACCTCATGCGACTCTTCGCTGCCGACCGCATCTCCAGCGTGATGGACAAGCTCGGCTTCGAGGAGGGCGAGATGCTTGAGCACAAGATGATATCCAAGAGCATCGAGAACGCGCAGAAGAAGGTCGAGGAGAACCACTTCGGTACACGTAAGCATCTGCTCGAGTATGATGACGTGATGAACAAGCAGCGTACGGTCATCTACACCAAACGTCGCCACGCCCTCATGGGCGAGCGCATCGGTATGGACCTTGCCAACATGATTTGGGACCGCTGCGAGAGCATCATCGAGAACAACGACTACGAAGGCATCCGTCTGGAGCTCTTCCGTGTGATGGCACTCGAATGCCCCTTCACCGAGGAAGACTTCCGCAACAAGAAGACACCCGAGCTGGCCGAGCAGGCTTTCAATGCCGCTATGGCCAACTTCAAAGGCAAGATGGATCGCTTGGCACAGATTGCCAACCCTGTCATCAAGCAGGTGTACGAGAACGAAGGCATGCGCTACGAAAATATCCTCGTCCCCATCACCGACGGCAAGCGCCTGTATCAGATTCCCGTCAACCTCAAGGCCGCCTACGAGAGTGAGTGCAAGGAGGTTGTCAAGAGTTTCGAGAAGGCCATCATGCTCCACGTCATCGACGATGCCTGGAAGGAGAACCTGCGCGAGCTCGACGAACTGAAGCACTCTGTGCGCAACGCCAGCTACGAACAGAAAGATCCGCTGCTGATCTATAAGTTAGAGTCGGTAAACCTCTTCGACGCGATGGTCAATAAGATCAACGACAAGACCCTCTCTATCCTCATGCGCGGACAGATTCCTATGCGCGAACCCGAGCAAGTGCGCGAAGCACCTATCGAAACCCGCGCACAACGTCGCCAGCAGCAGTATCAGGAGAACCGCACCGAGCTGGGCGACCGCAACCAGCAGGCAGCAGCACAGCACGACACCCGTACCCAACGTCGCGAGCCCGTACGTGCCGAGCATACCGTAGGACGTAACGACCCCTGTCCGTGCGGTAGCGGCAAGAAGTTCAAGAACTGCCACGGGAAGAACTTATAAAACGAATTGAAAGATAGAAGATGAAAGTTGAAAGTCGCTTACAAGATAGGAATAAGAAGATGAGAGTTGCTTCTAAACTTTCATCTTTGCTTTTCCCTTCGGCCAGCGACCGTTGGTTCATCTTTTATCTTTCTACTTGCCTCCTCCTCACCTCCTGCTCCGAGGTGCTCTACCTCTCCGTAGAGCAGATGATACCGCCCGAGATAATGCCCAAGTACGGAGCGAGCAGTGTGGGGGTGGTCAACAACTTCAGCGCAAACAACGTCATTGTCATCAACGAGGATGCCCTCATCTATCCCTGCAATGCCGACTCGGTAAAGGAGCATATAGCCCTCAGCTTTGCCGATGCCGGCATGCTTGACAGAGTAGTGGTGCTCGACTCGCTTCTGTATCATCCCGACAGTGTGGCTCCCCACATCCTCACACAGGAAAAGGTCAATGCCCTCTGTGAAAGGTTAGAAGTGGATATGCTCTATTCCATCGATTACGCCTGCGTCACCATCAATCGCGCACCACGCACTATCGGCCGCCCCATGAATGCCTACCTCTGTTCGCGCATCTATACCCCCGACAAAGACACCATATCAGGCACGGCTACCATTGACAAGAAAATCGTGGATTCTTGGGCCTACGACACGGCGCAGGTGCATGAATATATGCCCCTGGTTCCTCATTTATTGGCAGAGACAGCCATAGAGGCCTATTTCCCGAAATGGAAGGAGCGCGAGCGCGTGTTCTATTTCGACCGCCTTAACTATGCCTTGCGCGAAGCCAAGGTGTACGTAGGTGAAGGCAACTGGGATGCCGCTGCCGAACAGTGGCGTTCACTATCCACCAGCAAGAGCCGCAACCAACGCTATATGGCCGCCTACAACATGGCGCTCTATTACGAGATGACCGACAGCATAGACGAAGCCATAGCCCAACTCGAACAGGCCAAGTCGTTGGCTGTCAAGGCCGACAAGCAAGGCAGCCCCATACAACTCATCGACACTGCTCTTGCGGACAAATACCGCGAAGTGCTCATCAACCGTAAAAAAGAGATAGCTCGCCTCGAAGCGTATATCCGCGAATAGAGTCTTCTCGACGTATCTAAACCTATAGCTTTATTGCAGCCGCTCAGCATAAAAATCATGCATTTCCTTTTTTTCGCTCGCTGAGATTTGGCATTTCGTTTGGTTTGCACTAAATTTGCCTTATTAAAGCAATACCTTACACTCCATGAGCGAAGAAGATTTCAACAAGGCCGACGAGGCGGAAAATGCCGAAGAACTTACCGAAGGTGTCGAAGCCGGACACAGCGAGGGTAATTACCACCCCGTGAAAGACAAGGGAGATGACGACACCGTGAAGTACCAGCTCTCGGGAATGTACCAGAACTGGTTTCTCGACTATGCCTCCTACGTTATCCTCGAGCGTGCCGTACCCCATATCAACGACGGATTCAAGCCTGTGCAACGACGCATCCTGCACTCGATGAAGCGCCTCGATGACGGACGCTACAACAAGGTAGCCAACATCGTGGGTCATACGATGCAGTTCCACCCCCACGGCGATGCCTCCATCGGCGATGCACTCGTGCAGTTGGGACAGAAGGACCTGCTCATCGACTGTCAGGGGAACTGGGGCAATATCCTTACGGGCGACTCGGCTGCCGCACCACGTTACATCGAGGCACGCTTGTCGAAGTTTGCCCTCGAAGTGGTGTTCAACCCCAAGACCACGGAGTGGAAGCTCTCCTATGACGGCCGAAACAAAGAGCCCATCACCCTGCCTGTGAAGTTTCCTTTGCTACTGGCTCAGGGGGTCGAGGGTATTGCCGTAGGCCTGTCATCGAAGATTCTTCCTCACAACTTCAATGAGCTGTGCGATGCTGCCATCAGCTACCTCAAGGGGGAAGAGTTTGCGCTCTACCCCGACTTCCAGACAGGCGGCTTCATCGACGTGGCCCGCTACAACGATGGCGAGCGTGGCGGTGCAGTGCGCGTACGTGCCCGCATCAACAAGTTAGACAACAAGACATTAGCCATCACCGAGATACCCTACGGAAAGACCACGTCGACCCTCATCGAATCCATACTCAAGGCCGCCGAGAAGGGCAAGATCAAGATACGCAAGGTCGATGACAACACGGCTGCCGAGGTAGAGATTCTCGTACATTTGGCTCCGGGCGTGTCATCGGACAAGACCCTCGACGCACTATATGCCTTCACCGATTGCGAGATAAGCATCTCGCCCAACTGTTGCGTCATCGACGACAACAAGCCCCACTTCCTCGGCGTGAGCCACGTATTGCGCAAGTCGGTGGACAACACGCTCAGCCTTCTCCGTCAGGAGTTGGAGATACGCAAGGGCGAGCTCCTTGAGCAGCTGCACTTCGCCTCCTTGGAGCGAATCTTCATCGAGGAGCGCATATATAAGGACAAGAAGTTCGAGCAAGCCCCCACGATGGATGCTGCCTGCGAACACATCGACGAGCGCCTGACACCCTACTACCCCACCTTCGTGCGTGAGGTCACCAAGGACGACATCCTCAAGCTGATGGAAATCAAGATGGCCCGCATCCTCAAGTTCAACAAGGACAAGGCTGACGAGCTCATTGCCCGTATCCGTGCCGAGATAGAGGAGATAGACAAGGAACTCTCCGACATGGTAGGCGTTACCACCCGCTGGTTCACCATGCTCAAGACCAAGTACGGTGCCGCCTTCCCCCGCAAGACCGAGCTGCGCAACTTCGAGAACATCGAGGCAGCCAAGGTCATCGAGGCCAACGAGAAGCTCTACATCAACCGCGAAGAGGGCTTCATCGGCACCTCGCTCAAGAAGGACGAGTTCGTCTCCAACTGCTCGTCCATCGACGACGTCATCCTCTTCTACAAGGACGGACGCTACAAGATCGTGCGCGTGGCCGAGAAGATGTTCGTCGGGCCAGGCGTACTGCACGTGGGCATCTACAAGAAAAACGACAAGCGCACCATATATAACGTAGTGTACCGCGACGGACGTGGCGGTCCCCACTACATCAAGCGCTTTGCCGTCACCGGCACCAACCGCGACCGCGAGTACAACCTCACCCAAGGCAAGCCCGGCTCACGCATCGCCTACTTCACCGCCAACCCCAATGGCGAGGCCGAGGTCATCAAGGTACAGCTCAAGCCCGTACCCAACCTGCGCAAGACCGTCATCGAGAAGGACTTCAGCGAGATTGGTATCAAGGGGCGCGCCTCGATGGGCAACCTGCTCACCCGCCTCGAGGTGCAGCGCATCGGGCTCAAGTCACACGGAGCCTCCACGCTCGGTGGCCGAAAGGTATGGTTCGACCGCGACATCCTGCGCCTCGACTTCGACGGACACGGCGAATACCTGGGCGAGTTCCACAGCGACGACCGCATCCTCGTGGTACTCAAGAGCGGCGAGTTCTACCTCACCGACTTCGATGCCAACAACCACTACGAGCCCGACATCCTCTGCATCGAGAAGTACACCCCCGATAAGGTATGGACAGCCATCGTAAAGAACGCCTCGCAGAAGGGCTTCTACTACATCAAGCGCTTCACGATGGAGGCCACGGCTAAGAAGAACACCTTCGTCGACGAGCACAAGGACAGCAGCCTCGCCCTACTCACCTGCGAGATGTATCCGCTCATCCAGGTCAACTTCGGTGGGGGCGACAGCTTCCGCGAACCGCTCGTCATCGATGCCGAGGAGTTTGCCCTCATCAAGGGATTCAAGGCCATAGGCAAGCGCGTCACCAACTTCGAGGTCGCCGCCATCGAGGAACTGGAGCCCACTCGCCGTCCCGAGCCCGAAGCCACCGAGCAGCCCGAAGAGCCAGAGACAACCGTTGAGACAACAGACATCCCCGAGGAGACAGCAAGCGAGCAGCTCAACCTGTTCACGGAGGAGTAATCACATATATTCGAATAAAAACGGGAAGCAGGGAACTCGCGTGGTTCCCTGCTTTCGTCTGTGTCTTATGCGAGAGACTACGGGGTATGTTATGAAACATATCCCACCCCATTCTCCGCTTATTTTGTTTTGCGTCTTGATAAGGAATGGTTACCTTTGCATCGTTAAAACGTTTTTTATGGCACACAGATGACACGAATTTTGCGGATAACCACAGATTTTTCATTTCATTGTCAACAACCGCCATCCGGCAGGTAGTTTCGTCATCGTTACAGCGCAACTGTTCATTTTCATCTTTCCACTTTCATCTTTCAACTTTAACGTTCATTAATCACAAAATCATAAATCATAAATAAAAAAAACATCTACTATTCCTTTTTGCCGCCCTGCTGCCCCTCGTGACCAGTGCCGATAAGGTGCCCTCGACAAATACGAATGCCTTTGATGGCTCATACATCGAGTATGCCACACTGCATGTGCCTACTAACGCAGTAGAAAACTATAAATGCACGCTCCGTGGAGCAAGTTCGGCAACATCGTAGCGCTCACCGACAAAGAGATGGGTGTTGAGCAATTGGTAAATGGCCATGTACAAACGGTAATCTACGACCTCAGCGGGTGCCGAGTAGAAAAAGCAGAGAAGGGAATCTACATCATCAACGGGCGCAAGGTCATCCTCAAATAATTAACCCGAGGGCGACACCGCCCAACTCACCGTACCCACCGGCCAGGCATATATAGTGACCGTTGCGATGCGGTGGTGAAGATAGGCATGTAACAGCACCTCTATCACTCGCTATAGCATATCACGGGAGCATTTCTCGCCGCAGGATAGCAGAGGATCTTATGGGATTATAGGATGGCAGAGGATTCTCTGAGGATGGCAGAGGATTATAGAGGAAAGATATCCTCTTGCGTCCTATCAGTCCTCTCCAGTCCTCTTCAATCCTCTCTCATCCTCCTCAGCTCTTCCTCAAGCTGCCTTATCCTCTCCTCCTGCCACTTGATGGTGGCCTCCATCTCGCGCATCTTGCGGTCCTGCTCGACCCTATACCCGGTACGCACCCTATACATGCGCTCCTTCATGCCGCCCTCCTTGCGGAACCGCTCCTCCAGGGTGACCAGATAACCGTTCATCATCACATCTATCTGGCAACAGAGGGTGTAGCCTATGTTGGCCATCTCCTCGTCGCCCCAGCGCACGAAGTAGGGCTCATAGTCGGTCAGGCGGTTGTGTACCTTGGTGAAGTCGCGCATCTTCGCGTAGCGAGGGTGCTCCTTGTCCCATAGCGGCAGACGGCGCGAGAGCAGGTAGTCCTTGAAGTCCTCCCTCAGCTCATGGATGCTCGATCGCGCCACGTTGAGCAGTTTCAGCTCCATCTCCGTTGACGTCTTTCCATCCTCCGAGCCCTCGATGATGTTCTGCTTGCCCGACCGTGCTGCCTGCACCATCTGATCTACCGTGCGGTCGCCATGCTTGGGCAAGAACCGCTCGCAGAAGACGAACGTCATCTGATACAGCGCCTCCGACTTCTGATAGAAGCGCAACTCCTTCCAGTTGGCACCCTCAAGCAGTACCCGCTCGCTATCCCTGGTATGACGCTCCTTGCTCATAGTGTGTCGTTGTTTATTGTTAGTAGTAGAGGATGGCAGAAGATGCTATAAGACGGCAGAGGATAGCCAGCCTCTCCAGCCCCCTCCAGTCCTCTTAATCCTCTCCAGCCTCAGCAAAGATAAGCAATCCCCTAAAAAGAAACAAAGTTTTTACTTGATGTTTTTCATCCACACTTCCGTTTACGACATATCTCGTAGTCATCGTAGACAAGGTAAACGAGGTAAACTCACCTGCTTTTATTTTTTAGGAGCTGGCACGGAGACCCCTATATATATTAATACTATTAATTAATTATTTATTTATATATAATATCAAGCTCTCTCTCCCTCCTCAAAGCAGGTGAGTTGACCGAGTTGACCGAGTTTACCTGCCGAAAATGGCGGCTGTCGTTAAAGGCCGAAAATCTGCGCACCAGTTAGGCTGCAAATGTTTCCCAGTTGGGCTGCAAAAACCGTGGGGATTCAGCTACCCGCAAGGTGTCCGGAACTTGACATGCAACATGGGAGGGAACTACTGCCTGGAGGTGCTTTTTGCTATACTTTTACAAATATATAACGAGGGTGTCTCAAAATACAGAGGCATCCTCTTTTGATATAAAGGTTTTAAAAATATAAAAACAAAGCCCTAACTTTCACAAGCTGGGGCTTTGCCATGTCATAAAATTTTATTAACTTTATGACAAATAAAAAAATTA
>JAFQLT010000005.1 GCA_017396545.1 Bacteroidaceae bacterium
CACAGGCTCCTCGGCGACGGCCGTCAGCGTGAACTTTCCTCGCTTGAAGTCGCAGTAGCCCAGCGTGTCCGTCTGCTCCTCGCCCGAGCGTGCGAGCAAGTACAGCCGTCCCTTCTTGATACCCTCAATCTTACCCTTTATTGCGATGTCTCCAGCCTGCGCCATCGAGGTCAGCGCACATAGGAACATTAGTGTCAGTAGTGTGGTCTTTTTCATATTCTTTTGTATATGCTACAAAGGTATATCTTTTTGGTTTAATCTCCAAAAGATATGACAATAACCTTTGGGGGCTTGTGGAGCGGACGGTGTAATGTCCCTTGTCTTTCTTTCGGATTATAGCTGAAGAAGTAGTGTAGTGTGTATGTCGGCATACTGCATGGAGTGCTTTTTGCATAGTATATATAAGGTGTATGGAAAGCAAACCTCTCTTTTTGGTCATCGTAAAGTTGATGATAAATGAGGAAAAGTGCAAGTAAACTGGCCTTGTCTTCGTTAAATCGATTTTTTTGCACTACCTTTGTACTTTGAAACTAAAAATCAAGTACTCAAAAATTCTGATGATTACACTTGACCAACTGAAAGATATTAAAGAGCGCACGGAGGCGTTGAACCGCTACCTTGCCATTGAGGATAAACTGATACAGGTGGAGGAGGAGCAGCTGCGCACACAGGTGCCGGGATTCTGGGACGATGCCAAGAAGGCGGAGGCGCAGATGAAGAAGGTGAAGGAGCTACAGGCATGGATCGACGGATACAAGCAGGTGAAGAGCCTCACCGATGAAGTGGAGGTAGCCTTCGAGTTCTGCAAGGACGAACTCATCACCGAGGCAGAACTTGATGCGGCTTATGCTACAGCGTTAGAGGCCATCGAGGCACTGGAGCTGAAGAACATGCTGCGCGAGGAGGCCGATAGCATGGACTGTGTGCTCAAGATCAATGCCGGTGCCGGAGGTACCGAGGCGCAGGACTGGGCATCGATGCTGATGCGTATGTATATGCGCTGGGCTGAGACGAACGGTTACAACCTCCGCATCTCTACCTTGCAGGATGGCGACGAGGCGGGTATCAAGACGGTGACGATGGAGCTGGAAGGTCCCTTTGCATACGGCTACCTGAAGAGCGAGAACGGGGTGCACCGTTTGGTGCGCGTGTCGCCCTACAATGCGCAGGGCAAGCGCATGACGTCGTTCGCTTCGGTGTTCGTGACCCCACTCATTGACGACAGCATAGAGATTGAGATCAACCCCGCCCTGCTCTCGTGGGATACCTTCCGAAGCGGCGGTGCCGGTGGACAGAACGTGAACAAGGTGGAGTCGGGCGTGCGCCTGCGCTACCAATATACCGACCCCTACACGGGTGTGCAGGAGGAGATCATGATTGAGAACACCGAAACCCGCGACCAGCCCAAGAACAAGGAGAACGCGTTGCGCCTGTTGCGCTCGCAGCTCTACGACCGTGAGCTGCAGCACCGCATGGAGGAGCAAGCCAAGGTGGAGGCTGGAAAGAAGAAGATCGAGTGGGGTTCGCAGATACGAAGCTACGTCTTTGACGACCGTCGCGTGAAGGACCACCGTACGGGGCATCAGACCTCAGACGTGGGTGGTGTGATGGATGGTAAGATAGACGGGTTCATCAAGTCGTACCTCATGTCGCAGTCTTCGGAGGAAGTATAATCGGATGGACCGTTTGCTTGCCCATTCTGTATGTCGGGTGAGTATTTAGAAGTCAACTCAAATTGTGAAAATTATATAATAACAAGCAGATTTACGCTAATTTCCAGATAAAAAGCGTAAATTTGCTCGTTTTTTCAAAACTAATAGCGTAAGATATGGATAAATTTAGCTACGGACTTGGGCTCGGTATCGGCCAGCAGTTGCTCTCTATGGGTGCTGAGGTGAGTGTCGATGACTTTGCGCAAGCTATCCGTGATGTATTGGAAGGTAAAGAGACAGCGCTCAGCTTTGCTGAGGCGCAGCAGATTGTGAACAACCACTTTGCCGAGATGGAGAAGAAGGCGCATGCAGCTGCCATCGAGCAGGGCGAGATGTTCCTGAAGATGAACAAGGAGCGTCCCGGTGTGACTACACTCGCCAGCGGACTGCAGTATGAGGTGCTCGCCAGCGGCACAGGGCGCAAGCCAAAGGCTACCGACAAGGTGCGCTGCCACTACGAGGGGCGCCTGGTCGACGGCACCTTGTTTGACAGCTCAGTACAGCGTGGCGAACCCGCTGTATTCGGTGTGAACCAGGTGATTGCCGGATGGGTCGAGGCACTGCAACTGATGAGCGAGGGCGACAAGTGGAAGCTCTATATCCCCTACAACCTTGGCTATGGCGAGCAGGGCGCAGGTGGCGCTATCCCTCCCTACAGCACCTTGGTGTTTGAGGTAGAACTGATTGAGGTTTTGTAAATGTGAACAGTCATAATTATAATCATATATCAAAAAAATGAAGAAAAGTATCTTTACAGTAGCAATGGCCTTTGCAGCAGGCCTTTTCGTTAGTTGCACATCGGCTCCCAAGGCCAACCTCAATGGTGCCAGCAAGGCCGACTCACTCGCCTACGCTATCGGCGTGGCACAGACACAGGGTTTGAAAGACTATCTCGTAAACCGCATGGATGTAGATACCGCTTATATGGGTCAGTTCGTTGACGGTGTACTCGAAGGCGTAGACGTTGATGCCAAGAAGAGCGCATATTATGCTGGTACCGAAATAGGTCAGCAGGTCGTGAACCAAATCATCCCTGGTGTTACTGGCGAGGTCTTTGCCGGAAAGGAGGGTGAGCTCAATAAGAAGAACTTTATCAATGCATTCATTGCCGGTGCTTCTGAGAAAGGCATGAAGATGACTTCTGCCGAGGCCCAGGGAAAGGCTATGTCATTGATGACTACCATCAAGGAGAACAGTGACTCTACCGCTGATCTCTCGGCTCAGATCGACACCTTCTCGTACGCTATGGGGTTGGCACAGACACAGGGTTTGAAGAACTTCATCATGTACCGCATGGGTGTTGATACACTTTACATGGCCAACTTCATCAAGGGTCTGAAGACCGGTATCAAGGTGGGCGACAATGCCAAGAAGAGTGCTTTCTATGCAGGTATTCAGATAGGTCAGCAGGTAACAAACCAAATTGTCCCCGGTATAAGTTACGAGGTGTTCGGTAATGAGGACAAACTCATCAACAAGGATTTCTTCCTCGCTGGATTCATCGCTGGCGTTACAGAGAAGAACCTGCTCATGCACCCCATGGAGGCACAGCAGGTGGCCATGACACTCATGGAAGAGCTCAAGAACGAGCGTTTCGAGCAGCAGTTCGGTGACAACAAGGCACAGGGTGTAGCTTTTCTCGACTCTATCGCTGGCACCGAAGGCGTGGTGAAGACCGAGAGCGGCCTCTGCTACAAGGTTATCACCGCAGGCAAGGGCGCTGTGCCCACCAATAGCGACAAGGTGAAGGTTCACTATCGCGGTACCCTCATCGACGGCACCGAGTTTGACAGCTCATACAGCCGCAATGAGCCCACTACCTTCCGTGCTAATCAGGTGATCGCTGGTTGGACCGAGGCACTCACCATGATGCCCGTAGGCTCTAAGTGGATGCTCTACATTCCTCAGGAGCTCGCTTATGGCAGCCGCGACATGGGCACCATCAAGCCCTTCTCTACACTCGTGTTCGAGGTAGAGTTGCTGGAGATTGAGAAGTAATTATATGTCTACCGTAATCTACTCTTCTCCCATCTTCGGCCCCATCAAGAGCCGCAGGTTGGGTGTCTCATTGGGGATAAACCTCCTTCCCGGTGACGGCAAGGTGTGTACTTTCGATTGCATCTATTGCGAGTGCGGGTTCAATGCCGAGCGCCGCCCTAAGCAGAAGCTTCCTACACGCCAAGAGGTGGCAGTAGCCTTGGAGCAGAAATTGCAGCAGATGCAGGCCGAGGGCATGGCTCCCGATGTGCTTACCTTCGCCGGCAATGGCGAGCCTACGGCACATCCCGACTTCCCCGGTATCATTGACGACACCCTGTCCCTCCGCAACCGCTATTTCCCCAAGGCCAAGGTGAGTGTGCTCACCAATGCCACGCGCATCAATAGGTCCGAGGTGTTTGAAGCGTTGAAACGGGTAGATAACAATATTGTGAAACTCGACACGGTTGATATGGATTATATATCCCGGGTAGACCGCCCCGTGGGCCGTTACGACTTGGAGGAGCTGATTGCCTGTATGCGTGCTTTTGAGGGACGCTGCATCGTGCAGACCATGTTTATGAAGGGTACCGACGCGCAAGGCCTGTCGGTGGACAATACCACCCCCGAGTACGTCGCGCCGTGGCTCGATGCCGTGGTTCACATTGCTCCCCGTGAGGTGATGATCTACACCATTGACCGCGAGACGCCTGCCCATAGCCTCCTGAAGGCCACGCCCGAGGAGCTCGATGCCATCGTCGCCCAGCTGCAGGCAAGGGGTATCAAGGCCTCCGCTTCGTATTGAGTGCAAGTGCTACATGCATATCTGTTTCTGATACACCCTCAACCAGTACAAACATAAAAAGCCTCCCGATGGGGAGGCTTTTTATATCTTGCAATAACGTAATGTTAAGCTTGCTTGGTGATAACTCGTTTTTCTTTGATACGAGCCTTCTTACCGGTAAGAGCGCGGAGGTAGTACAACTTAGCGCGACGAACCTTACCAACCTTGTTCACTACGATGCTGTCGATAGCCGGTGAGTTGATGGGGAAGATACGCTCAACACCTACAGTACCAGACATCTTACGAACAGTAAAACGCTTGTTGTAGCCGTGACCCGAAATCTTGATTACCACACCGCGGTAGAGCTGCACGCGCTCTTTGTTACCCTCGACAATACGATACGCTACGGTTACGGTGTCACCAGCCTTGAAAGCGGGAACCTGACCCTCTTTACCGGTAGCAAATGCTTCTTCAGCAATTTTAATTAAATCCATTAGTTTTAATAATTAAATTGTTATATCGTCCCAACGCAACATATCAAGTTACTCTTCCTATGACAGCGATTGCGCGAAAGCGGGTGCAAAAGTAATACATTTTTAGCGAACTAACAAATATATTTGCCTTTTTCGAAAGCGTTGGGCATAAAAACAGCTTGCAACTTGTTCTTGTCGTGAGGAAACTCTATTTTTGCAGTGAAGAATCAAAAAGACAGGAGAACACACAAAGATGGCTACCACGAGACAGACAAGACAATTTCTGACAGCAGTTGCCGCACTGATACTGGGGACTTATGGCACACAAGCAAATCACTTCACCGTAGATAACCAAGGCATTGCCGCTGACAGCGTCCTAATAGCAGATGACGACTCGGTAGCCCAGAAGGGGGTGTTTGTAGAATGGGAGACCTATCCCGAATACCCCGGTGGAAACGAAGCCATGCTGGAGTATATCAAGAGCAACAAGCAGTACCCTCAGGAGGCTATGGACAGGGGCGTCGCGGGGCGCGTGATTGTGCAGTTTACTGTAGACAGTACAGGTCATGTCTGCAAAGAGCGTGTGGTAAAGTCCATTGACCCCCAACTCGATGGTGAGGCCATCCGCCTGATACGCAACATGCCGAGGTGGAAGCCCGGTGCGTTCAGAGGACGGCCTTGGAATGTGCGTTACACCCTGCCCGTAACTTTCGACCTCCCCGATAGCGCAACCAATAAGGTTGTCGAAAGCCCCAAACCTAAAGAACCGACGATAGAGGAGGCCGTGGAATATGAGTCAAAATATGAAGACATGCTTATTCACCATGAATCACAGCCCGAGTTCCCTGGTGGGGTGAAGGCATTGATGGAGTATGTAGAGGCGAATATCCGCTATCCCCAAGAGGTCAAGGAGAGGGGCATCCAAGGACGCGTCATCGTGCAATTTGTCGTAGAGGAGGATGGTACTCTTACTGGGGAGCAAGTGCTCGAGCCCGTAGACCCACAACTCGATGCCGAGGCCATCCGCATAGCGCGTAGCATGCCCAAGTGGAAGCCTGGAGAGATTCGCGGCAAGCCCACCCGAATGAGGTTTTCCTTCCCAGTGACCTTCAGACTCGAAGAATAAGCACAAGAAAGACAACCCCTATGCCCCACCTTGAGATCCAGCGTACCGACGACGGCTCTGCCACGCTCTTCGTGCCCGAGCTCGACGAGCACTATCACTCCGTGAAGGGAGCCCACACCGAGTCGCTCCATATCTACCGCGACTGTGCCTATCTGCATGCCGCCGAGCGCTCTGTGCATCGCCCCTTGCGCCTGCTCGAGGTAGGCTTCGGCACCGGCCTCAATGCTGCCGTCACCGCCATGGCCGCCACGGCTGAGCGCCCTGTGCACTACATCACCTTGGAGAAATACCCCGTGGAGCCTCGATTGGTAGAGCGCCTGGGCTACGAGGCGCTTGTCGACGCGTCCCTCTTTGCCGCCCTCCATGCTGCGCCGTGGGAGCAGCCCGCGGCCATCACGCCCCACTTCACGCTCGAGAAGCGCTGCTGCGACCTGCTCACCGCTCCGCTCCCTCACGACATCGATATTGTCTACTTCGACGCCTTTGCCCCCGAGAAGCAGCCCGAGATGTGGAGCCCCGAGGTCTTTGTCCGCATCTTTGAGGCCATGAGCCCCAGAGGTGTGCTCACCACCTACTGCGCCAAGGGTGCCATACGCCGCCTGCTGCAATCCACTGGCTTCGCCGTAGAGCGTCTCGACGGTCCCGTTGGCGGCAAGCGCGAAATCTTACGGGCCACCAAGGCCTAAACCGCACAATATGTGGATGAAGAGAGGAAGTGCCCCTCTAAAGGCCGCAAGCGAGATTCCTTTGGAGAAGGTGAGGGTGACTTTGAGAAACTTGCTCCAGTCGATTTGAGTTTTTAAGTTCATAAGTTTTTGAGTTTGTGAGTTTATGAGTTTTGAGTTGGTGAGCCATAGAGCCTGCCCTCCGGATGGCAGCTCATCGCTCATTGCTGATTTCTGACGCAAAGGTACTACATCCCTTTTGGGCATGTTCGCTTACGTGTTTCTTCTGGTTTCTTCTCCTTGCAAGTGGCTGATGTCGTGTGAGATAAAAATTCCTCCGTGCGCCGCGTGCGAAGGGTATACCGATTCTGTTGCAACGGTATACCCTCGCGCCGCAGAGGGTATACCGATACACCGCAAAC
>JAFQLT010000045.1 GCA_017396545.1 Bacteroidaceae bacterium
ACGACTACATGACCTTGACTCTTGGCTTCAACGCTGAGGTTCCCGAAGGCGTGACAGCCTATAAGGTAACTGGTACCGAGGGTAAGGAACTTACACTGGAGTCTGTAGGTACTGTTATCCCCGCTGGCGAGCCTGTTATCGTTTACGCTGAGGTTGAGGCAGAAGGCACCAAGACTGCTGAGTTCGCTTACACCACAGCAGAGGCTACCAAGTCTGGTGACAACCTCTTGAAGGGTACCTTGGTTGACAACAGCGCTGTTGCTCCCACCACGGGCTATGACGCATACGTAATGGCTCTCAACGGCACAGAAGTGGTAATGGGTAAGGCTGTACTCACCGAAGGTCAGTTCAAGAACCGTGCCAACAAGGCATACCTCGAGCTTCCGACTGTTCAGGATGCTCCCGCCATGTTCAGCTTCGGCCGTGGCGAAGGTACTACAGGTATTGAGACCGCAGTCAACGGTGAGCAGACTGCAGTAATCTACGACCTCGCTGGCCGTCGCGTAGAGAAGATGGAGAAGGGTATCTACATCGTTAACGGTAAGAAAGTGATAAAGTAAGTTTATGAGTTTGTAAGTTTGCAATTGATGCGAACTTACAAACTTTAGAAACTCAAGAACTCAAACTCAAGAACTGAAAAACTCAAAAACTGAAAAGAATATGAACAAGAAAGCATATATCAAACCCGAATTGATGGTAGAGGAGTTGTCAACCGAATCACTGATGTTGACAGCAAGTGCAAACTATAACGTAGACACCACTGCAGAAGACTTCGAGCAGCGTGGTGCTGGCCGTCGTGGCTCATGGGGCAACCTCTGGGAGGAATAATCGCCTATACGAGGAGTGTGCCGGAGGTGCTTCGGCACACTCCTTTCGACTGCAAATCCCGTTGCGGGATGCACGGGATTATATTTTTTTTCTCAAAATTTTGTTAGAGAGCGAGGATGCGTGAGCACCCTCGCTCTTGTGTTTGGCTCGTCTGGAGTTGGTGGGCAGATGTCCTCTCTCTATATACCTATCTATCTTTGACAGCATACGCGGCTATCGGCATCTGATCTCAAACGTGCTGGCAGGCAGTCCGTGCCCGTTCACGAGGTTGGCCCGGGTGTAGGGTTGCCAGCCGTAGCGTGCACGTACGGGGTGCTTCACCTGCCTGCTTTGCAGGATGATGGTGTTGCCCTTCACGGTGATCTTGTCTGCAGGGTAGTAGATGCCGTGCTCGCCGGCCACCTCGAAGGTGCGCAGGGCGTTGCCGTCGGCGGCTCTCATGCCGTCGGCATGGCTGAAGGTGAGGACGATGCTGTTGCCCTTGGCCTGGGCACTCTGGATGGCGGGCCCTGAGGGCACAAGGTGGCTGTGGCCGTAGTCGTGGTGCAGGGCTATGCGGGCGAGGCGTTCGCCTATGGGGCGCTTCTCGCGTGGATGCACGTCGAGCGAGTCGCCCTTGTCGCTCGATACGGCCATCTCGCAGTGTGGCACCTGCAGGGCAAGCCTGCGCTGGGCATCGCGGAAGTGGGGCCACGAGGGGCGGGCGATGCTCGAGAGCTGCACGAAGTGGAAGGGGAGCGTATCATCGGCCCACGCACGGCGCCAGCTGTCCACGAGGGCGGGAAACTCTGTCTCGAAGAGCTCCACGTTGTGTGCGTTCGACTCGCCCTGATACCAGATCACACCGCGCAGGGGGAATCCCTTTATGGGGGCTATGCCTGCCTCGTAGAGGTAGCAGGGCTCGTAGGGGTGGCGCTGCAGGGGATTGCTGCTCAGCTGCGTGTTGTAGGTGCCGCGCCCGCGCACCCAGTCCTGCACACGGTCGTTGTGGCGCCAGTCGGTGAGGATATCCACCAGCACGGGGTGGTGCTCCATGGTGTGGCGGTCGATGAAGGACTCTACGGGTGCTCCGCCCACGGCATTGCAGATGAGGCCCACGGGAACGCCGAGCGAGTCGGCCAGCATGGCACCGAAGTGGTAGGCGATGGCCGAGAACTGTGCGGCGTTCTCTTCGGTGATGGGCTGCCACTGTGTGGGTACGAAGTGGTCGAGCCGGTTGAGGGCGGCCAGGGAGGCGCTGTCCCATGCCACGGCATCGGTGTATACACGGGGGCGCATGTCGTAGAGGCGCAGGTTCTTCGTGGCCGCCTCGGCAATGTGTGTCTTGGCATTGGTGGCCTGGCGCAGCATGAAGGCCATGTTCGACTGTCCCGAGCAGAGCCATACCTCGCCCACGAGGAGATCGGTGAGGGTGATGGTGCTGTCGCCGTCGGTGACGGTGAGCGTGAGGGGCTTGTGGCTTGCCTGCAGGGGCTCGAAGGTGAGCTGCCAGGTGCCGTCGGCGGCGGCTGTGGCGCGCTGTTTCTCTTTGCCCAGCAGTGCGGTAATCTTGCGCCCTGCGTTGCTCTTGCCATGCAGGACGAAGGGCTTGCCGCGCTGTATCACCATGTGGGAGGAGTAGATGGCGGGGAGGCTCAGACCGCCGTGGTTACCTGTCATGGCGGCATACACGGTGCGGGCAAGGATGTCGGCCCCCTCGGGGTCGGGGTGCAGGGCGTCGGCAAAGAGGTCGGGGCGGTGGTAGAGCGGCTCGTGCAGGTCGATGAGGTGCACGCCGGCTATCTGCGCCACCTCCTCGATGGCTTGCTGTATCTGGGCGTGCCAGTCGCGTGTGCCCGACTGGAAACGACGGTGCCCGTGGAAGATGGGCGTCATGCGGCATACCCATACCTCTACGTCGGGGTTGGCGGCGCGCAGGGTGTCGATGAGGGCGAGGTAGTCGGGGATGAACTCATCGCGGTAGTTGGGCCAGTTGCGCGGGTCAGTGTCGTTGAGCCCGAGGTGGATGATGGCCTTGTCGGGGGCGAAGGCGAGCGCGTCGCGCCACGCTTGCTGGCGGATGTAGGGGCGGTGCCCACGGCTCAGGAGCGTGGCTCCCGAGTGCCCGAAGTTGCGCACTTCGTAGCCGTCGCCCAGCATCTCGCCGAGGCGCGTGGGGTAGGAGGTGTGTGCAGGATTGCGGTGGCCGTACCCGTAGGTGACGCTGTTGCCTATGCAGGCTACGCGGATGGTGTCGGCGGCTGTGGCGCTGTGTATGGACAGGAGGGTACACAATGCTGCAAGCAGCAGGCTGAGGGACGATGTTCTTTTCATGGTCAGATGCTTTGTGTGATATTGAAAATGCGGTTTATGTATCTTTGAGGTGCAAACTTAATGAAAAAACTCGACTTTCCACCTCTGTTGCGTAGGGAATCTGCTTCCTCCCTCCCAGCAAAATGTCCTGAACGGTATTGAGATGGGGAAGGCAATGGCTGCACCGAAGCAAGAGAGAGGGGGATGCCACGTGGCATCCCCCTCTCTTATTGGTTGCAGTCAGTCGATGGCTTAGAAGGTGTAATACAAGCTGAACGACAATGCTGAGGTGTTTGCATCAAAATAGAAGTTCGAACGGCTGCTCTTGTACTTGTCCTTGTTGTGTGTAGTAGATGTCCAGCCCAAGAGATTTACGGTCGATACTAAACTGATGTTCTCGGTCAGGCCCAATGCTACACCGGGGCGAACGGCAATAGAGATGGTGGTGTAGTCCTCGTCGGGAGCACCAACGCCAAGCACACCGTCTGCAAAGCATGAAATGTTGCCTGCTGTGTAGAATGTGTAGCGGGCATAGGGACTAACGCTCCAATTGGAGCTGCTGGTGCTTACATTGGGGTTTGCCAACTTGTTCTTGGAGCTGTTAGACTGATAGTTGAATGACAGACCGAAGCTCCATGTTTCGTCCATGATCCATCCTACCTCAGGAGCGAAAGTGAGTGCGCTTCGGGTTCCGTGTGTGGTTGTGGTGCCGTCATAAGAACTCTTTTCTGTGGTTGAGTTGTAACCCAGCGTACCACCTACATAGATCTGTGCGCTACTTACCATAGCTACCATTGCAAAAGCAACTGCCAATAATGACTTTTTCATAATACTTTTCTTTTTAGTTAAACGTATTAGTTAAATAAATTCGACGCAAATGTATCAAATCTTGACGATACGGTCAAAGGAATATGGGTATTTTTTTGTATTTGAGCCAAAAAATGTGGGGATAGAACCGTTATGCGGGAAAAAAACGCTAAATTTGTCCCCATAGAGAACGTGTAAGATAGAGAAGTGCCATGCTACATCCCGAGAACGAAGATATATACAAGGGGTTGACGGTAAATGCCGGCATAGAACAGCCCTCGATGATAAACCCCTATATGAAGCCCAAGAAACGGAAACGCCTGTTTACGGCCGGCGAGTATGTGGAGGGTATTGTAAAAGGTGATATAACCATGCTCTCGCGGGCAGTGACGCTGGTAGAGAGCCTGCTCCCCGAGCACCACGCCATAGCGCAGGAGGTAATAGAGAAGTGCTTGCCTCATACGGGAGGTTCGGTACGCATAGGTATCAGTGGTGTGCCCGGTGCCGGCAAGAGTACCTCCATTGATGCTTTCGGACTGCATGTACTGGAACAGTATGGGGGTAAGTTGGCCGTACTGGCCATCGACCCGTCGAGCGAGAAGACCAAAGGCAGCATCTTGGGCGACAAGACCCGTATGGAGAAGCTCTCGGTGCACCCCGATGCCTTTATACGCCCCAGTCCATCGGCTGGCTCGCTGGGCGGTGTGGCGCGCAAGACGCGTGAGACGATTGTGCTGTGCGAGGCTGCCGGGTTCGACAAGATATTTGTAGAGACGGTGGGGGTGGGGCAGAGCGAGACGGCCGTACACTCGATGGTCGATTTCTTCCTCCTCATCCAACTGGCAGGGACCGGCGATGAGCTGCAGGGGATAAAGCGCGGCATCATGGAGATGGCCGACGGTATTGTCATCAACAAGGCCGATGGCGACAATGCAGAGCGTGCCGAACTGGCGGCATCGCACTTCCGCAATGCACTCCACCTTTTCCCCGCACCGGAAAGTGGATGGACCCCACAGGTGCTCACCTACTCAGGTTTCTACGGACTACGTATCGGTGAGGTGTGGCGTATGGTGTTCGACTATATCGACTTTGTGAAAAAGAACGGCTACTTTGAGCACCGCCGCAACGAGCAGGCAAAGTACTGGATGTACGAGAGCATCAACGAGGCCTTGCGCGACAGCTTCTATCAGAACCCGACCATTGCCTCTATGCTCGCATACAAGGAGAAGCAGGTGCTTGATGGTGAACTCACATCGTTTGTGGCAGCACGCCAATTGCTTGAGATATATGGGGTGCGGTAAATGCCTGAAGCTTATGGGGTCACGGCTATGCTTGTCGTTAGTGACGTGTGTGCTGCTCGCCTTTCCTACAGGGGGCTATGGACAGTTTGTCGAGACGGTCAAGCATGAGTATCGTGCCGTATGGCTCGCTACCATTAAAGGACTGGACTGGCCGAGAGAAACGGACAAAGGGAACTATGAAGCGCAAAAGGCTCATCTATGTACTATCCTGGACAGTCTGGAAGCGATCAATATCAATACAGTGCTGTTGCAGACGCGTATTCGCGGTGATGTAATCTACCCCTCGATGATCGAACCCTTTGCTCCCGTATTTACGGGGCGACATGGTCTGGCGCCTGACTATGACCCTTTGGCCTTTGCAATAGAGGAGTGCCATAAGCGCGGTATGCAGCTTCATGCATGGTTGGTCACTATACCGTTGGGTGATGCTGCTTATGTCAAGGAACATGGCAAGCAGTCGTTGCCGGTGAGGAAGCCTGGTATGTGTGCCCGTAGTAAGGGAGCATGGTATATGGAGCCGTCACATCCGGCCACCGTCGAGCATCTTGTTGCTCTGACGCAAGAACTTGTAGGCAAATATGATGTGGACGGCATACATTTCGACTACATACGTTACCCGGAAGGGCTTCCCCCTAAAAAGGGAGCGGAAGCAGCGGCTCGCCGTGCCAACATCACCCGTATAGTACGTGCTCTATATAATAAGGTGAAGGATATCAAACCGTGGGTCTGTGTGAGTGCTGCCACATTGGGAAAGTATGATGACACTTCACGCTATAGCAGCTATGGGTGGAATGCCTATCATACGGTATACCAAGAAGCGCAGGAATGGCTGCGCGAGGGGATCGTGGATGCCTTGTTCCCGATGCTGTACTATGCGGGGAACCATTTTTACCCCTTTGTGAGCGACTGGAGTGAGCATAGCTATGGGCGGCACATCGTGGCCGGTATGGGTACTTACCAACTCCACGAAGAGGAAAAAGACTGGGAACTCGAGGAGGTGATGCGGCAGTGTCATGTAGTACGTGCACACGCATCGATGGCGGGGACGGCACAGTTCCGTTCGCAGTTTGTCACTGGAAATACTAAAGGTGTATATGGCCTGCTCGGTCAGCTCAATCCCTATCCAGCTCTTGTGCCTTCCATGCCGTGGCTTTGCGATACGCTTCCCGCTATGCCACGAGACCTGACGGTGGTAGTGGGTAAGTATGTGACAACGCTCGTGTGGAAAGGGACCGAGGGCGTGAAATACAATGTCTATAGCAGCAATAGATACCCCGTGGATGTAGCAGACCCGGCTAACCTTGTGAAGACTTATCTGGGCGTAGCGTCCTACGAAGAGTATACGCCCAGTATCGTGTATCCACGCCATTATGCCGTTACGGCAATAGACCGCTATGGCAATGAGAGTAGACCATTGCAATGGGAGAATACGGTGGTGCGGAGGATAGAAAGGAAGAAAGAGGCTTGTCCTCCTTGAAAAACAAGAAAGCTTGGTGTTGTTTCGCTCATTTATTATTACTACCTTTGCGGTAACCGCGAAGAAATCTGCACTTGCTGTGATAAATATTCAAGCAAGCTTGATATTTCTTGCTCGTTTGTTACTACCTTTGTGATAAATCGTAAATAAAGGATATGAAGAGAACTGTATATATAACCCTGGCCGTGCTGCTATTGCTGTGCGGATGCTCTGAGAAAATACTTCCTATACGTGGAGTGCAGAAGGTGGCAGCCCCACAGTCGACAAGCATGGAGACTCCATTGCTTGTAGCAACAGATACGGTACCCACAGGCAAGGAAGCTGTGGATAGAGCACCGGAAGTAATGTCGGTGATGCAGCATACCTCCATTCCGGAGGAGTGGACTGCCATAAGAGACGACTCGATGGTGGTGATTGAGAGCATGTCGGGTGAGCTTGATAGTCTGCTCAATAGCTGGTATGCCAATACATGCCTGATGGTAGATACCACATGCACGTCAAGTACCGCCAATCCCATGTTCAGCGATACGGTGTATACCGACCGTCTGGCTAACCTGCCTTGCATTGTGCCGATGGTATATAACCAACCCGTAAAGGCCAACATTGACCGTTATGCTACGAAGCTGCGCCATCAGGTGTCTTATATGTTAGGTATGATGGAGTATTATGAGCCGCTCATAGAGCAGGCACTTGATGTACATGGCGTTCCCAACGAACTGAAATACCTTCCCGTAGTGGAGTCGGCCCTGAACCCCGTGGCGGTGTCACGCGTAGGGGCTACGGGGCTGTGGCAATTCATGTATTCCACAGGAAAACTATATGGTCTGAAGCAGAACAGCCTTGTGGATGACCGTCGTGACCCGGTGAAAGCTACTTGGGCTGCAGCAAAACACCTCAAAGACCTGTATGACAGCTTTGGAGACTGGAGCCTTGCCATTGCTGCATACAACTGCGGGTCGGGTAATGTGAGGAAGGCTATCTACCGTTCGGGCGGCAAGACCGACTTCTGGGACATCTACTGGTATCTTCCTCGTGAAACACGTGGCTACCTGCCTGCATTCATTGCCGCTACCTATATCATGACTTATCATGCAGAGCATGGTATCTGCCCCATGGAGAGTAAACTGCCGTTGGCTACTGATACTATCATGATAAACCGACTGCTTCATTTCGACCAAATAGCGGCTGTATGTGATATTGATATGGAGACACTGCGCGGTCTCAATCCTCAGTACAAGGAAAATGTAATCCCCGGAAAATTTCAGCCAAACTCGCTGCGCCTGCCTGAAGACAAAATACGCGACTTTATTCTTTTGGGCGACTCGATATATAACTACGAGCGCGAGAGATATTTCTCCGAAGAGAAAGTGAAGGTGCTGAAGAACCAAGCAACCAATAGCGGCTTCATTTATCACAAGATACGCAGCGGAGAAACTCTATCTACCATAGCACGCCGCTATCGTGTCACAGTAAACGAACTGAAGCGTTGGAACGGATTGAATACAAGTCGTATCGTGGCAGGAAAAAGATTGAAGATTTATCCGAGATAAAAGGGCTGAACTGAGATATGCAATTCGGCATAGACTTTAGACTCTACGCGCATTGAACTTCGTTTCATAATTTTTAGAATTAAAGAACATGAATACCGACAAGGAACACGCTGAAGAAAAGATGATAAACGAGGCTTTTCAAGGAATGCTAAATACCTATTTGGCCTCAAAGCATCGCAAGAAAGTCGATATAATCACCCGTGCTTTCAACTTTGCCAAGCATGCACATAAAGGAGTACGCCGCAACTCGGGTGAACCTTACATATTGCATCCTATTGCTGTAGCGCGTGTCGTGAGCGAGGAAATCGGTCTTGGTTCTACCTCAATCTGTGCAGCACTCCTTCATGATGTGGTGGAAGATACTGAGTATACTGTGGAGGATATTGCCAATCTCTTCGGACCAAAGATAGCACAGATTGTCGATGGACTCACCAAAATTTCGGGAGGAATTTTCGGTGACAAGGCATCTGCACAGACAGAGAACTTCAAGAAATTGTTGCTCACCATGTCTGAGGACATACGCGTCATACTCATCAAGATTGCCGATCGCTTGCACAACATGCGTACCCTCGAACACATGGCTCCCAACAAACAGTACAAGATTGCGGGAGAAACACTCTACATATACGCCCCTATAGCCTATCGTCTCGGTCTGAATAAGATAAAGATGGAACTCGAGAACCTCAGCTTCAAATATGAACATCCTGAGGAATACGCTGGCATAGAGAAAAAATTGGCCATGACACAGGCTGAACGAGAGAAACTCTTTGCAGACTTTACAGCCCCAATCAAAGCCAGACTCGATGAGATGGGAGTGAAGTATACTCTCTTGGGACGTATCAAGTCGCCTTATTCCATCTGGCGTAAGATGCAAGCCAAACAGCTTGCATTTGATGAAATTTTCGACATCTTGGCTGTACGTATCATCTTTGAGCCAAAGAATCCTAAGGAGGAGGCAAACGAGTGCTTCAATATTTACATAGCTCTCTCTCATCTTTATCGTACTCACCCTGACCGTTTCCGCGACTGGGTGAACCAACCTAAAACCAACGGCTATCAGGCGTTGCACGTTACCTTAATGAGTAATCATGGCGAGTGGGTGGAGGTACAGATACGTAGTCAGCGTATGAACGACATTGCGGAGCAAGGTGTAGCCGCGCATTGGAAATATAAGGAGAGTGGCTATGTGGAGGAAGATGAAGTGGATCTCAACAAGTGGCTTCTTACCATAAAGGAGATACTTGATGACCCACAGCCCGATGCTATGGACTTCCTCGATGCAATCAAGCTTAATCTCTACTCTTCGGAAATCTTTGTCTTTACTCCTAAGGGCGACATCAAAACTATGCCTCAAGGCTGTACGGCTCTTGACTTTGCTTTCTCCATACACTCCGTACTCGGCACTCACTGCATCGGTGCTAAAGTCAACCATAAGCTCGTACCCATGAGTCATGTACTGGAGAGTGGTGATCAGGTGGAGGTACTTACATCGAAAACTCAAAACGTGAAGCCTGAGTGGCTTTCCATGGTCACCACGGCCAAAGCCAAGAGTAAGATACAAGGCATATTGCGTCGCGAAGAACGTGCTGCACATAAAGAGGGTGAACGGCTGATGACTGAGTTTGTAGAGCGAGAAAACCTCACTCTTGATGTTCATAATACTGCACGATTGTGCCGTATGCTGGGCTTCTCGGAGTACGAACAGCTGCTCATAGCTATTGGTAGAGGTTCCGTAACCCTTGGTGATGCAGAACGCAGTGTGCTCAAGGGGCATTCGTCATCATCGAATATTCTGGGCAGACTCTTCCGTTCTAACAAAAAGGAAGCGGTAGACGATTTGCATTTGCCGATTGGCCATTTGCAGAAAATCGACAAGAAACGTCCGCTCATCCTTACTGATGAGGCTTTGCAGGGTAGCTATCATATGGCTGATTGCTGTCATCCTATTCCTGGAGATGATGTGTTGGGGTTCATTGATGATGATGGGCAGATTGTTATTCACCAACGTAAGTGCCCTATGGCAACAAAGCTCAAGGCTGCCTACGGAAATCGTATCGTGGCTGCCCAATGGAGTACGCACAAGCTGCTCCACTTCTCCGTGTCAATCAACATCAAGGGTATCGATGGTGTCGGCGTGGTGAACCAAATCACCAACGTCATCTCACGGGAACTCAATGTGAATATGGAACGTATCCTCATCGAAGCCTACGATGGTATCTTCGACGGCACTATACGGCTCCGCGTGCATGATGTTGATGATATCAAGGTTATTTGCGACAATCTCAAGAGACTGAACAATATACGTTCCGTGATACGTATAGATGGGTAACTAAGCTGCTTCTCCCCTGTTATGGCTTCGGGGCGATGAAGCGGTAGAGGTTACATCCTATAAAATTGCCGGCTACCAGGCAAGGATATAGTATAAGTATATCTTTCAGGTGTGCTATAGTGTAGTTTGTAGGTGCAGTGAGGTAATAGAATGCATCAGCCAAACAGTGGGGAAATCCGCAGTTGATAAAGAGCGGTACGCCCAAAAGTAGAGTCAATGGCTTGCCTTCGCGGGCAAAGCTGACTACGGTGGTCATGATGAATCCACATCCGATAGCCAGCAGGCCGGCGCGTAAGGGACCTATGGCCAGACGGCCTTCGAGGATACGCTGTGCCGTGTCGCCCAAGTCCATAGGCGAAAGTCGCGTGAGCAGCGACACCAGCAGGCAGCCCGTGATGTTGCCTAACAGTATGAAAAGCAGGTCGCCTATAGCTTTCGGCCAACAGCTGCGCCCTTGCTCGTCGCGCAGGGCGATGAATCCCGCAGTACCCGTATAGAGCGGAAGCTTATATCCCACCACGGTGAGTAGGCCGAATGAGAAGAACACGGCACCGACGATGTTGTTGTAGGCAAGGTATCCCCATCCAGCGATGCCTACTGCGATACCAGCCAGGATGGCGGTGCGGAATGTGTTTGTGTTGATATACGATTGCATGATTGGAGAAATTGTTTTCAGTGTGGAAAAAGTCTTTTCGCTTTTTCCCGCCACAAAAGTAGTGAAAATCGGGCAATAACGCTATCTTTGCACAAAAGAATTTAACATATACATCTATTATGCCCCTCATTCCTCCATACAAAGACCCTATGGGTGCGGCCATTGCTGACTACCATCGCGAAGGCCATGCTGGCACATTGCGTGTGTTCTCTTCTCAGTTCGATGAAGATGAGATTCCTGTGGAGCAGTTGTTCCGAACTATACATGAGATGTCCGTCATAGAGCAGCGTGCATTGGCGTTGGCTCGAGGAAAGGTGCTCGATGTAGGCGCAGGAAGTGGCTGCCATGCTTTAGCTCTGCAGGCAATGGGAAAGGAGGTTACGGCCATTGACATTTCGGAATTGTCGGTCGAGGTGATGCGTGAACGTGGAGTGGAGAATGCTTATGCCATTGACCTCTACGATGAGCATTTCGTCGAACAGTACGATACCATACTGATGCTGATGAATGGATCGGGTATCATCGGTAACCTGGAGGGCATGGAGCGTTTCTTCTTTCGCATGAAGCAGTTACTCAAGTATGGTGGATGCATCTATATGGATTCGAGTGACTTGAAGTATCTGTTCGAGGAAGAGGACGGTTCGTTTCTCATAGATGTCTCGGGCGACTACTACGGCTTGGTAGACTTTCGTATGCAATACAAAGGGATCAGAGGTGATGCCTTTGAATGGTTGTATATTGATTTTGATACGCTTGCTTACTATGCCGGACAATACGGTTTCCGTGCTGAGCTTGTTTGTCAAGGTTCCCACTACGACTATCTTGCCGCATTGAAGCTATAAGGGATTGGATAGCTTCATTCATACTCACAACTGCTTCTCTTTGGAGTAACGTATGGCTCTGTTTATATAATGCAAGAATGGTTGTGTGGGTCTAAACAGTTTGGCTGTGCGTTGAGCCAGGTGTGGAGCGCACATGAAGTCCGTATCGGGATGGTGTATCAGGCAGAAGGCGCGAAGACGCAGGTATTCGAGGTATTGGGTCTCGTGCTCGAACCCTTTGGGATTGCGCTTTAGGGCACTCTCGTCATCGAGCGTGAAGGTAGGGGCTACAGCGTGTACGATGGTTGCAAAATCGCCTTCGCCACCGGCAATGTCTTCGCGGATAATCTGCAGTGCCTTGGGGTCGTGGCAGTAGTCTCCCGTAGCTAACATGTGTCCGTAGGGATACCCGTCACCGCCAGTGCCGATGTGGAAGTAGTAGCCCGAGTAGCCCGACTTTTTGCCGCCAGGACAGATGAAGGCTCCCATGTGGGTTTTGTAGGGGCTCTTGTCGGCACTGAAACGTACGTCGCGGTAGATGCGGTAGGTGCAGTCTTTGGCCGTGAGCCCAAGTACGGTGTCGTCGAAACGGCAGATTTCGCCGATGAGTTCGTCGACAAAACTGTTGAATCGTGTTTGCGCTGCTACATAGCGCGCTTTGTTGGCAGTGAACCACTCGCGGTTATTGTTGTGCTGTAGTTCCTGTAGGAAGGTGATGATCTCTTTCATTGTACAAATCGTTTCACAAAAGGTATCTGCTTCAGCGGCAGGTCATGCTTGATGATATAGGCCACAAAGAGCAGGAGCAGCAATGTGCCCACTGCCATGCGTACCCATATGTTCTCGATGGGTATTACCTTGAAGGCACCAAACATAGCGATGGCGATGGCGAAGTACCGGGCAATACCCTTGATATCGTATCGTATGGGGTAATAGTGTTGTCCAATGACGTAGGAGAGTAGCATGGCTGTGCCATAGCCTGCCAGTCCGCCCCATGCACAGGCCACGTAGCCGTAGCGTGGCACGAAGATAAAGTTTACGCCCAGCAGCACAGCGCAGGCAATGACCGACATGATGGCGCCCCAATAAGTCACGTCCTTCAGTTTATACCAGAATGAAAGGTTGAAGTAGATGCCCATAAAGATTTCGGCCATCATCACGATAGGCACTACGTGGAGTCCCTCCCAGTAGCTGCTACCGATGAGGTACTTGAGGATATCCATATAGAACACCACGGCAAGGAAGGCCAGTAGGGTGAAGATGATGAAGAACTTCATCGTCACGGCATACATCTCGCGATTGTCCTTGTCGCGGCTCTTGCCGAACACGAAGGGTTCGTAAGCATAGCGGAAGGCCTGGGTGAGCAGCGCCATGATCATCGCTATCTTGGTGCAGGCTCCATAGATGCCCAGTTGTACGTCGCCTTCGACGCCTGGTACGATGAAGCGGTAGGTAATCTTATCAGCCACCTGATTGAGTATGCCTGCAATGCTGAGCACAAGGATAGGCAGCGCATAGCGTAGCATGCGGCGGGCCAAAGCACCATCGAAGCCGTAAGCAAAACCTTTCAGCTCAGGGATGAAGCCAAAGGTGACGCTCACCGTACAGATGAGGTTGATGAAGAAGATATAGCCTACGCTGTAGTCGGGGTTGTACCACCAGCTTATCCACTCGGGATGAACCTCATAGATGGCGGGTGCACCGAGGAAGACAAAGACATTGAGCAGCACGCTTGCGAGGATAAATGACATCTTCAGCGCCATGAACTTCCATGGGCGATGCTGGCCGCGGAGTCGGGCAAAGAGTATGCTCTGCAGCGCATCGAAGGCCACGATGGTGGTCATGCAAGCAATATACTCGGGGTGGTCGGCATAGCCCATAAGGGTGCTGAGGGGGGCATTGAACACAAGGCAGAGCACTGCAAACAGGATGCTAGCACCTCCCACGAGCCAGAGCGTGGTACCATACACCTTACGGCTGTCCTCGCCCTCTTTGTTGGAGAAGCGGAAGAAGGTGGTTCCCATACCGAAGGTGAGCAACGCCATCAGCAATGCCGTATAGGCATACACGTTGCTCACCACACCGTAGCCACCGCTCTCGGCTACAATCTTCGTGGTATGGAGCGGTACGAGCAGATAGTTGAGGAAGCGTCCCACAATACTGCTGAGACCATAGATGGCTGTGTCTTTGACAAGTGTTTTCAGTTCTTTTGCCATAGTGCATTGGTGGTATGTTCTCGTCCTTTCTTTTAGATGGACAGCATGTGCAACACATTTACCAACTGCTCATCAATAGGCTTGTCTTTCTTTATGGCCGTATTGAAAGGTACATATACAATTTCATCGTTGCGGATACCAATCATCACATTGCGCTGCCCATCAAGCAGTGCCTCAATACTGGCAGCGCCCATGCGGCTGGCTATGATACGGTCGTGAGCCGTGGGGCGACCACCGCGCTGTAGGTGTCCGAGAATGGATACACGGACATCAAATTGCGGAAACTCATTGCGCACACGCTCTGCGTAATGCATCGCTCCACCTAAATCCTTGTTTTCTGCAACGAGCACTATACTGCTGTTCTTTGATTTACGCATACCGTTTTGAATGAACGTTGCGAGCTGATCCTCTTTAGTGAGATGCTCTGGAATGATGGCTGCTTCAGCACCTGAGGCTATGGCGCTATTGAGTGCGAGAAAGCCGGCATCGCGTCCCATGACCTCGACGAAGAAGATACGTTCATGCGAATTGGCTGTGTCGCGTATCTTGTCTACAGCTTCTACAATGGTGTTTAGTGCAGTGTCGTAGCCAATGGTGGTGTCGGTGCCATAGAGGTCATTGTCGATGGTGCCGGGCAAACCAATGCAGGGGATATCATACTCTTGAGCCAGCACACGGGCACCACTGAGCGAACCGTCGCCGCCGATGACAATAAGAGCATCAATGCCATGCTCGCACATGTTCTTCCATGCTTGGGCACGCCCTTCCTCGGTCTTGAACTCTGGACAACGGGCTGTACGCAGGATAGTACCTCCCTGCTGCACGATGTTACTTACGTTCTCAGTCTTGAAGTCCTTGATTTCATTAGTGATCAATCCTTTGTATCCGCGATAGATACCTTTGACTTTCAGTCCGTTGTAGATAGCCGTACGAGTGATGGCACGGATGGCGGCATTCATGCCGGGGGCATCACCACCTGAGGTGAGTATGCCGATGCAGTTGATTCTTCTTGTCATGATATATTCATATTATAAGTTGTTATTGCTTGCTTACATTCTTCCATGAGCCATCCCGGTGTAGAGGTCGCTCCACAGATGCCTACCGAGAGACCGTCTTTGATGAGATTGTAGTCTATCTCATGACTTCCCTCGATATGGTATGAATTGGGATTGGCCTTGAGGCACTCTTGATACAGAACCTTACCGTTGCTACTCTTTTTCCCACAAACGAAGAAGATTAGGTCGTGCGACTGGGAAAAACGACGGATATTGTCGAGACGGTTCGACACTTGGCGGCAGATAGTGTCGTAGTAACAAAACTTCACATCGGGGGCAATACGTTGCTTAATAGTCTCTACGATGAGGCGGAACTCATCGAGCGACTTTGTTGTCTGTGAATAGAGGTAGATGTCGCGTGCAAAATTGATACGGTCTATTTCCGTAATGCTCTCGATAACGATGGCATTGCCGTTCGTTTGGCCGACAAGCCCTAATACCTCGGCATGCCCTTTTTGTCCGTATATGATAATCTGTTTGGGTGTTTCTGACGGAGTCGTGTATTCCTGCTTGATGCGCTTTTGTATGTTGAGCACCACGGGGCATGTTGCATCAATAATTTCTATATTGTTACACTGTGCTGTCTCATAAGTCTCAGGAGGCTCACCGTGGGCACGGAGGAGCACACGCACATTGCGCAGTTTTCTGAACTGGTTGTGGTCTATGGTAATAAGTCCCATAGCATGGAGACGCTCACATTCCATGCCGTTATGTACGATGTCGCCTAGGCAATAGAGTGTGTCGCCTTTGTATAGCTCTTCTTCGGCCTTGCGTATAGCCGTAGTTACGCCAAAGCAGAAACCTGAATGCTTGTCAATCTCAACGTGAATCATCTATGTTATTGATATTTTGGAGAATTACAATTCACGGTTTCTTCAAACTTTTCCATCAGCCATGCCTTTTGCTCGGGAATGGTCATTGCACTATTATCGAGCAGGATGGCATCGTCAGCTTTGCGTAAGGGGCTGATGGCCCGTCCACTATCGATGCGGTCGCGCTCTTTTACGTTCTCTAGAATACTCTCATAGGAGGCCGTCTCGCCTTTAGCCTTAAGTTCGTCATAGCGGCGTTGGGCGCGCACCTCAGCGCTGGCAGTAACAAAAATCTTAAGTTCGGCATTGGGAAATACCGTAGTGCCAATGTCGCGACCATCCATTACGATACCTTTTTCCTTGCCCATCGATTGCTGCATAGCCACCATCGCTTCACGTACAAAGCCAATCGTTGCGATAAGGCTCACGCGCGAGGAGACCTCCATTCCGCGTATTTCCTTTTCTATGCACTTACCGTCAAGGAAGGTTTCGGGACGCCCCTCGGCATTGAGGTGAAAACTGATGTTTATGTTGGGCATGGCAGCCTGTAATTCGTCCTTCTTGACGCCATCTTTGGTGAAGAGACCATGCTGAAGGCAAAAATAGGTGACGGCACGATACATTGCTCCACTGTCAATATAGACATATCCTATTTCACGAGCGAGATCCTTGGCCATGGTGCTCTTGCCGCACGACGAATGGCCGTCAATAGCAATAGTGATTTTTTTCATATCCTAAATATCCTAATTATTATAGCATTATTGCAAAGTTCATCATCAGCGAAGAGGCCGCTACATGGTATTTGCCATACGAAATGCCGATCTTGATGCGGCTCATTTCTAGTCCAATACCTGCAGAAAAACCCTCGAACGCACGCTTTGTCGTATTCTTTAGTTCACTATGTAGTCTGAAATTGTATCCCATCGACAAATAAGTGTTGGATGTGGGGAAAATGTCGGCACCAATAATAATGTGTCTGAGCAATATCGATGTCCAAGAGCTGTCTCCTCGATTATAGAAGTCCTCTGCCTGCCATTTGTGGAGATCTGTGAGGGTTAGGGAGAGGCGCACAGGCGCATGGGCCAAATCCTTGGATATACCAGCCAGAAGATTGAAAGGCAGGGGCTCCTGTATCTCATCATACGTCTTTACCTGTCTGCCCAAATTGCGTGCGACGAGAGATGCAGACAGCATGTAATCGGGATTGTAGTAATTGATGCCGAGATCTATTCCAAGTGCCAGTGAATAGACTTGTCCGTAATTAGAGTAGATAAGTTTGCTGCTTACCCCCCCCGCAAAGTGATCTGAGAAATCAAAGCTGTACGTACCCATCAACAGTATATCCTTGGCGGCGAAGTCTCCGATGATGTTTCCTTCAGCATCCGTATTTTTCATTTTGCCGAAATCTAGGTAATGGGCCTTGACCCCCAACATGGAGCGTTCACCCACAGCCGCAGTATATCCCGCTCCCAATACATTGGTCTGCTGTAGATAATTCATGTAGCTGAAGTTCAGTAGGTGGCTACTGACATTGGTTAGTAGTGCTGGGTTGTGATAAGAAAGTTCAGGATCATCCTCTAAAACAGAGATGTTGTCACCTCCCAAAGACGCAGCATGGGACGAAACCGGCAGTTGTAGGAACTGAAAAGCAGACTCAGGATTCTGTGCACAGAGAAGTACAGTACAACATGAGAAATATAAGTATATGAGAAGTTTTTTCATTGGGTGTCACGCTTGCTTTGTGTATACAACGCAAATATACGACTTTTATATTAAGAACACGTGCGAATGATGGAAAAACCTTAGACAAAATATTAAAAACCTAACAGCCTATAAAAAAAACAAACATTTTTGTTCTGACTAAAGAAAAAAGTATTACTTTTGCAGACATATCAGAATATGTAATAAATAATTAATATAACTTATGGAAATAAAAAAATCTGAAAGAGCCAACTTGGAAAGCAAAAAACTTACGTGGGTTTTACTTGGCCTAATCCTTGTGCTGGCTGGTCACTTTGTTGCGTTTGAGTGGACGCAATATGAAGAAGAGGGTGATACAGGCGCAATTGTTGATGCTGGTGATATCATCTTGGAAGAAGAGATTATTCCTATTACCATGCCTGAGAAGAAGACGGTACCTCCTCCTCCTCAGGCCGTTACGCAGGCCGAAGTTCTTAATATCGTGGAAGACGATGCTGAGATTGAGGAAACCACTATTGTCTCGGCAGAAGACCAGGCTGAATTCGTTGAGATTACCGATGATGTACCTATCGTGGTTGAAGAACCCGAAAAAGAAGAGGAAATTTTCCAGGTAGTAGAAGATCAGCCAGAGTTCCCTGGTGGTATGACCGAACTGATGAAGTATCTTCAGAAGAACATAAATTATCCGATGATTTGTCAGGAACAACAGATTCAAGGACGTGTTATCGTACAGTTTGTAGTCAACTCTGATGGCTCAATCGTAGACCCCCAGGTTATAAAACCTGTTCATGCCGCTCTCGATAAGGAGGCGCTTCGTGTGGTAACCTCTATGCCTAAGTGGAAACCAGGAAAACAGCGTGGAAAGCCTGTGCGTGTGCGCTTCACGTTGCCTGTAACCTTCAGATTGGCCAACTAATCCTAATATACACTTAAAGAGGCTGCGCTTTCGTGGCCTCTTTTCTTTTTACACGAGATATTCACTAAAAGATAATTCATGCTGTACTCTTTTAACCAACTCCTCGATAAGGTGAATGCACATATTGAAACGCTCGGCTATGCGCACGAACCTTTGAATCTTTACGAGCCAGTGAAGTATATTCTTTCGCTTGGTGGCAAGCGTATTCGTCCGGCCATGATGCTTATGGCTTATAATATGTATCGCAATGATGTAGAGAGGATTCTCGACCCTGCATTGGCTTTGGAAATTTATCACAACTTTACGTTGCTGCACGATGACCTTATGGACAATGCCGGCGTGCGTCGTGGAAAACCTACGGTGCATAAACGTTGGGGTGCCAATACGGCCATTCTCTCGGGAGATGTTATGCTCTCGTTGGCGGATGTTTATATGTCGCGTGTTGATGATGCTTGCTTCCGAGAGGTGATGGCAACATTCCATAAAACGTCTATTGAGATTGCCGAGGGGCAGCAGTATGATATGGACTTCGAGTCTCGCACCGATGTGACGGAGAAAGAGTATATCGAGATGATACGTCTCAAGACCTCAGTGCTGCTCGCCTGTGCGCTCAAGATAGGTGCCATTCTTGGCGGTGCCTCTCAAGAGGATGTTGCACATCTCTATCGTTTGGGAGAGTGTATTGGTCTGGCTTTCCAGCTTCGTGACGACTATCTTGATGTGTATGGAGACCCCAAAGTATTCGGAAAGAAGATAGGTGGTGATATCTTATGCAATAAGAAGACCTATCTCTATATCAACGCGCTCCGTTTGGCTGATAAGGAACAGCGTGCTGTGCTTGATTATTGGGCTACTATTGATGTCAATCCTGAGGAGAAGATAGCTGCTGTAACTGGTGTCTATAATAAGGTCGGACTTCCCGAGATGAGCCGTTCAATAGAGGAGCACTATTACAGTTTGGCTAAGGCCGAACTTGAGGCACTCAGTGTGTCTTCGGAGCAGAAAGAAGTATTGCGCCAGTTTATGGCTATGCTCATGGAACGCGATGTATAAGATTATTGATACGCACAGCCATCTCTTTGTCGAGGAGTTCAGCGAGGACCGTGCCGAGGTAATGCTTCGTGCCCGTGAGGCAGGTATTACCCGTATTCTCATGCCTAATATTGATGCTGCTTCTGTGACTCCCATGTTGGAGGTGTGCGCGGCGTATCCCGGTTTCTGTTATCCGATGTTGGGGCTTCATCCTACCGAAGTGAAAGATGGCTTTCGGCAAGTGTTGGTGGACATGAAGTCGCTGCTACATAGTAATGGAGCATATTCGACGTCTCCGTTTATTGCTATAGGTGAGGTGGGGCTTGATTTTTATTGGGATGCTACTTATAAACAAGAGCAGTTGGCTGCTCTGGAGGAGCAGTTAGGATGGGCGCTTGAATATGATCTTCCCGTGGTTATCCATTCGCGTGAGGCTTTTCCGGAACTCTATACGTTGTTTTCTCATTACAAGGATACTCCATTGAGGGGCGTGTTCCATAGTTTCACCGGTACTACTGATGAGGCCCATGCGTTGCTTGAATTCCCGGGCTTTATGTTGGGTATAAATGGGGTGGTTACTTTCAAGAAGTCTACTCTTCCTGAGACCTTGAGAGAAGTGCCGTTGTCTCGCCTTGTGGTCGAAACGGATGCTCCCTATCTCGCACCTGTGCCTTTCCGTGGTAAACGCAACGAGAGTGCCTATGTGGTGCGTGTGATAGAGCGTCTGGCTGAGATATATCAGTGTTCGGTCAAAGAGGTTGCGATGCAGGTATACAAGACATCTACTCAATTGTTTTTTCGCTAGGTCTTCTTTACTTTTGTTAAGCAAAGTAACCTTTCCTCTTGCTCTTCTTCGCTATTGTGCTGTCATTTTGTAAGGATTTAAGCTAAAAATGTCGTATACATGTTGCACGACATGAAAAAATGTTTGGTAAGTTCAAAAAAAAGTAAGACCTTTGCATCGTTATCCTGATACAATCTTTTTACCTTAAAGACTAATACCTATTGAATCTAATAAGGGCCTCTGCGAAGAGCCCCTTATTAGTTTGAGGGTGGTGTTATTGCAAGTTGTTATCGTTGCTCCAATCTCATTTTCAATTTGCAATAATATCCTAATTTATAAAGAGAAAATATCCACAATGGCGGAGTAGAACCTATAAGGTGTGCAGTAATGGACTCCTCTTTTTTTGTGAACCATCGGGCAAAGTGTTTGGTAATCCTTAAGCGCTGTAATAGGGTGTATGCATTAAGAAGAGAGGAATGTCCCAGCATAGAGTCCTCCATTATGGCAAGGTTGCGTAGCGCCATGCGAGTTTTTTCCAAGAAGCATTCGTTGCTCTCGAGCCCTGCATGGCGTAGCGGGTTGTCGATATGGCGTATCCGTGCTTGTCGGTGCATCAGTTCGATGCCAAACAGCGTGTCCTCATGACCATAGTTGCAGACAGAGTCGTCGAATCGTATCGTTTGGAATATGTCATGACGGATACAGAAGTTGAAGGGGGTGAACTGCTCATAAGGCTGCCTATTACGGTACTTTGCAGCACGACGTTTGTCGGCCTGCTTCTCGTATGCATAACGTAGGCTTACCGTGGGGGAGGGTAGTGCATCGGTATGGCACAGACCGCCACAGATAACCTCGGCATCGGTATGGCGCAGATAGTCGGCTATGAAGGTGGGGCTGATGACTTCGGCATCGCAGTCAATGAAGAGTAACCATGGATATTGGGCTTCGTCGGCTAGTTGATTGCGTATACGGGCACGTCCTACGTTCTCCTTCAACTCTATAAGCCTGCAGTGGGGCAATGTGTTTATTTCTCGATTCTTTTCCTTGTGTGAATGGTTCGGAGAGGCATCATCGGCCACGATGATCTCGTATTCAATCTCGGCACGAGAAGTCTGTTCCTGCAGGTCACGCACAAGGCGTACGCAGTTGTAGTTGTATGTCGGAATGAGTATAGAGAGCATCGAATAGCTTTGTAGTGTTGCGGATAGATAAAGAAACCTTGTGAATCTCTCTCTCAACCGTTTTGATTTTATACTTGTTGCGCGGAAGGATGGAGAGGCTTGAGTTATAAACTGTTATGGATGTTGCAGTCGCACTTTTTAAGCACTTGGATGCAATGGTCGATGTCGTTGGGGCGGATGATGACATTGGCTTGGTCGCCCTCGGCAAAGGCATACATGTATTCGATGAAGATGTGCTGCTCGGCCAGGTGGTCGAGGATGTGGGATAGCGAGCCGGCTACGTTGGGACAGGTAATCCATACCACATCGGTCAGCATCACGGCAAAATTGGCTTCGCGTAGTACCTCTACGGCTTTGTCGACCTCCGAAACGATAAGGCGGAGTATGCCGAAATCTGTGGTCTCGGCCATGCTGAAGGCGTGCATGTTGATGCCGTGCTGGCCCAATATCTTGGTCACTTCGTTGATTCTTCCAGTCTTGTTCTCGAGGAAGATGGATAATTGCTTGATGGTCATAATCTGATTTGAGTTGTGAGTTATGAGTTATGAGTGATGCTGAGCTGTCTGTTTGATTGGAGCTCAGTGCTCATGACTCGCCGCTCCATTATACTAATTTTCTCTTGTCTATCACATGTTTGCCTTTGCCTTGGCTGCGCTCAATGCTGCCCGGCTCCATGAGTTTTACGTCGGCACTGATGGAGAGCACGCTCTTGAGCTTGTCGGCGAGGGTCTTCTTCATGTTTAGCATGCGGCCAATGTCGTCGCCGAAGAAGTCGCGGCGTACCTCTACTTGCACTTGCAGGGTGTCGAGGTTGTTCACGCGGTCGACGACTAACATGTATTGGGGTTCGAACTCGGGCATCTCGAGTATGACGCTCTCGACTTGTGAGGGGAATACGTTGATGCCTCGGATGATGAGCATGTCGTCGCTGCGTCCGATGATGCGTCCCATGCGTACAGAGGTGCGTCCGCAGGCACACTGTCCATCGTACAGGGTGCAGAGGTCCTTGGTGCGGTAGCGGAGCAGGGGCATGCCCTCTTTGGTGAGGGTGGTGAATACTAGCTCACCTTGCTGGCCGTGGGGAAGCTGCACGAGGGTGTCGGGATGGATAATCTCGGGGTAGAAGTGGTCTTCGTTGATGTGTGAGCCGTCCTGTACCTCACATTCATAGGAGACTCCGGGTCCCATGATTTCGCTGAGTCAGTAGAGGTTGAAAACCTTCAGGCCGAGGCGCTCCTCAATCTCCTTGCGCATGTTCTCTGTCCATGGCTCGGCTCCGAAGGCACCTACTCGCAGGCTGATGTCGTCCTTGGTTAGTCCCATCTTTTCGAGGGTCTCGGCCAGATAGAGTGCGTAGGAGGGTGTACAGGCAATGCCTGTGATGTGAAGGTCGCGGATGAGGCGGATATGCTTCTCGGTATTACCGGTTGAGGTGGGGATGACGGTGGCTCCGAGGTTCTCTACGCCATAGTGTGCTCCCAGTCCGCCGGTGAAGAGTCCGTAGCCGTAGCTCACGGAGAAG
>JAFQLT010000046.1 GCA_017396545.1 Bacteroidaceae bacterium
ACGTGGCTATGATGCCCCACTTGGAGCGTTGTATCTTCCCCTGGCAGTGCGGTAACTACCCGCTCGAGCGCCGCGCCGATGAGGTGACACCTTGGATTGAGGCCTTCGTCAACGCACGTCTCTGGGTAGAGAACCAGAAGTGAACGATAACAGCTATATAGAGGGTCTGGGGTTTCCGTAAGGAGGCCCCAGACTTTTTTCTTGGGGACAGCGCCGAGGCTGAACAGACGGGATCCTTTCCGGGTTCGTTTCTGTAATTCTTGGAGGAGGAGCGAACAATTATTTGTGCAAATTGTTCTTCATATCGGAAGATTTTGTATAAATTTGTCTTTTGCAAAATCTATTGCTACTATCTGACAAAATAAAGAACACGAATGATGAAAGCAATATTTATGAAAAACATGCGCGGAATCGTGCTGCTTCTGTTGTCGCTGTTATGTATTCCTGGATCAGGAGAGATATATAAGTACATCGGGTTGGAAGACGGGCTTAGCTCACGCAATGTATATGCCGTGCAGCAATCCAATGGTGGGTTCATGTGGTTCTTGACTGACAATGGCATTGACCGCTATGATGGAAGCGAAATCACGAACTATACGCTGACGATTTCTGGACAGAAGTTTACCGAATACTCGACTTCGCAGTTTGTCTATGACAAGAAGGATGATAATCTTTGGATGGTGACCAACCTGGGTAGAGTAGTGCGCTATAACAGTAGGCTCAATATATTCGAGGTGATGTATCTTCCAAAGATTGAATCAGAACAGTCTGACGTTTTGAAGAGTGCCGTTTCGCCCATTGATTGGCAGGGCAACATCTGGATATTCGTAGGTAATGAGGCCTTTTGTTACAATATCCGTACGCAAGAAGGGCGGAGTTTCAAGTTGGATGCACCGGCCGACATTCCTACCTATTCGGCTATCCTCTCCAAGAATGACAGTACGCTGTTTGTCGGTACTAAGGGAGGTATGTATATGGGAAGCATTAGGGAGGATTGTATCCGCATGCAGCCTATCGAAGCGTTGTCTTCCTATCGTATCAATGCCAATACCTTGTACTACCATCAGAATACCGGTACACTGCTGATAGGTAGTGAGGATGAAGGTATCTATGCCTTTAAAGAGTATTCCGGTGAGGTGATATATGATGAGAAGGTATTGCCCGATGTGCGTGTCACCAAGATTATCGCGATGAACAACAGCCATGATGTGCTGTTCTCTACTAATGCTGCTTGTGTGTTTCGAATGAGTATTCATGAGTGTATGCCGCAGCCGTTTCTCAGTGCGGACTTTACATCGAACTATAGGATGAATACTGATAATGTTGCCGACATCTGCATCGATAACGATGGTCAGTTGTGGATGTGCTCATTCCCCCATGGACTCACTGTGCGTAATGACTATTATCCGGCATTCAATTGGGTGAAACGATCGCTCATAAAGAGCAATACCCTAAACAACAACAGTGTGGACTGTATCATCGAAGACAGTGATTCTGATCTTTGGTATGCCACGGACAATGGTATCAGTCTGTATGAGACGAAAGCCAAGAAGTGGCATACCCTGCTGTCTATAGCAGACAAATCCACCAATCGGAACCATTATTTTCTTACGCTATGCGAGGCGGAGCCTGGAGTCATATTGGCTGGTGGCTATGCTGCCGGTATTTATGTTATCCACAAACAGAGCAAGGAGGCGCGTTTTGTTCGCCCCGACCGGGTGTCTCTTGAGAAATATATCCAGACAATGTTTTACGATAAGTACACCCATACGATATGGATGGGTGGCGACAACCAGCTGATTAATATTACATATAAGGCTGGAAGGATTGAAGTGAACCATGCCGAGGTGTTCAGAGGTGTCAACTACATAACAGAGCGGGATACCGAGACCCTATGGATAGGTACCAAGGGTGGGCTATATAAGTTTAACAAGCGTACCCATGAGAAAGAACGCGTGAAGTTGCCGTTGGAACGCTTTAAGGTGAACACCATTCATCAAGATCCTGACGGGACGCTGTATATCGGTACTCATCATAACGGTCTGTTGGTGTATGATGAGAAAAACGATTTCTATTGCAAATATGACAAGAGCAACAGTGCGCTTACTGATGATTGCTTGAAATGTATTGTAAGTGCTAATAATGGGTCGTTGTTCATTAGTTCCGATGCAGGTATCGTAAGGTATGACAAACTGACGCAGAAAATTACGACATGGACAAGCGACCAGGGTTTGCAGAATATCAATTTCAGTATCAGAGCCGGCTTATGTACGAGCAGTGAGACAATGATGTTCGGTGGCGACAATGGCGTCATTGAGATACATGCTAATAGTCAGCTTCCCCAAATATATAAAGGTACGATTGTTCTGTCAGACTTGTATATCAACAATACACGCGTTGTTCCAGGCGAGGAGAAGTCGCCCATCAAAGAGAATGTGAACAATGTATCGAGAATAAAACTGAGTGACAGTCAACGTAATGCCGCTATTAAGGTAAAGTGTATCAATCATATATATCCGTCGGACTGTCTGATCAAATGGACGTTTGATAACCCCAAGAGTGATAATGCACAATGGTTTCTGCTCAACGAGGACAAGTTTATCACTTTTGGTGACCTGAATGCAGGAAAGTATCAGCTTGCTATACAGGCTGTGTCAAAAGAATCGGGTAAAACACTCGATGAGCATACTGTAAGTATTTTCATAAAGCCTCCTTTCTACTTCTCATTTCTAGGGTTACTCATAGAACTCCTTGTCCTGGTGCTTATGTTCTTCCTGGTGCGCAAGTACTACATGTCGGTAAATGCAATAGACGTATCAAACGACAAGGTAAACTTTTTCATCAATACGGCGCACGATATTCGTACCCCGCTGGCGCTCATCAAGGCTCCTTTAGAAGAGTTGAACCAAAACGAGACTTTGGGCGTGGAGGAACGTGAAGCCGTAAGTATGGCTCTGCGAAACACAAATATCTTGTCTCAGATGACCGACAATGCTATGCGCTATGAACTGGAGAGCATAGAAAGAGGTGTCACGCGTATCGAACGTCATGAGGCTATTGCTTATTTCCAGCAGCAGATTGATAAAATATCACAACTGGCTCAAGCGAAAGGGCAGACTATCGTCTTTGAGCATCCTCGGGAGAGTTTTGACATCTGGGTCGATACACGCAAACTTAATTCCGTCATACAGAATCTTCTTTCCAATGCGATCAAGTATAGCGATAACGGTGACTCCCTCACCCTTAAACTGTATTGTGTTTCCAAGTATTGGGGATTCCATGTGGTAGATCATGGTATAGGCATTAGCAGAAAGGAAAAAGCAAAGCTCTTCAAGCAGATGTTCCGTGCAGCGAATGCCGTCAATGCCCATATTTTCGGCAGCGGTATTGGGCTGATGTCTATACATAAGTATGTAAAGCAAATGAAAGGGCGCATTGAAGTCAAGAGTGAACTTAATCGTGGTTCGGACTTTCATATTCGTTTTCCCCGTGGAAAGAGGCATTATGATGCGAAGGCTACCGAGTTTGTTAATGCTCCTGTAGGCGGTGCTCCCGAGAACTTGTCGTCTGTTTTAGTAGAACAGGAGCAACTGTCTATTCCTGCTGATGACCAACGTCACCGTTTGCTCATCGTGGAGGATAATCCTGAGATGCTCGGTTACTTGAAGCGTATTTTCGATAAGGATTTTGTAGTGTATACAGCGACAAACGGAAAGGAAGCGATGTCGAAAATTCCCTATATACAACCACTCATTGTCCTTTCTGATGTGATGATGCCTGAAATGCGCGGTGATGACTTGTGTGTTTCTATCAAGAGCAATATTGATACCTCGCATATAGCCGTAGTGCTCATCTCTGCTTTGTCGGACCAACAGAGTATCATCAACGGGCTCTCCGTTAAGGCCGATGCGTACGTGACCAAGCCGTTCGATACCAAGATATTGAAACTTACCATCGGGAATCTGGTGGAGAATCGCTTGCAGCTTCGTCAACAGTTGGCTGCGCTTGATAACGTAGGCGAAGGGTTACCCGATGCAGCCTCGGAACTCGACTTCAAGCTCATGGCTGAGATGAAAGAAATCATTGAACGTCATCTTGCCGACAGCAACTTTACCGTAGATGTGCTGGCCTATGAACTGCGCGTAAGTCGCACCACCTTATATAATAAGATAAAAGGACTTATGGGAAATACGCCTTCCGATATCATTCGTATATATCGCATTAGTAAGGCTAAGGCTATGCTCCGCGAACGTAGGTATACGGTAATCGAAGTGGCTGAAGCGGTAGGCTTCTCGGACCAGAAGTATTTTAGGGAAGTGTTTAAGAAGACTGTAGGCATGACTCCGAGCGAATATGCGAAGGGTAAAGGAACTGTTGCTTGTTGAATGGGGGAGAATGCAACTTCTTGGTGTGGAATATGCAGCTGTGCTGTGTTTAACATAAAAAAACAGTATTCCATTTGTCGGATTCCAAAAATATGACTAACTTCGCGCCATGTAATATGACTTGTGTCGTGGAATTGCGGCAGTAGCTCAGTCGGTAGAGCATCAGCTTCCCAAGCTGAGGGTCGCGGGTTCGAACCCCGTTTGCCGCTCCCATAGACGTTATGTCTTTTAAATTTGTAAGTCGTTACTCCGTGGAAAACTCCGGAACGAATATACTCATATACATCATTGGATAGCAGGGATATACAGAAGATAAAGTTGCGCTTTGGCATTGTGGGTAATGCTGAGGACTTGAATAGGGCGATAGACATTGCTATGCAGGTTGCTCCGACCGATCTCTCTGTGTTGGTTACTGGTGAGAGCGGTGTCGGTAAAGAGCATTTTCCACAGATTATTCATCAGAACAGTGCTCGCAAGCACAACAAATACATCGCAGTCAATTGCGGTGCTATTCCTGAGGGCACTATTGACTCAGAACTGTTCGGACACGTCAAGGGCGCTTTCACAGGCGCTATAGACGAGCGTAATGGCTATTTTGCCGAGGCCAATAACGGGACAATCTTTCTGGATGAGATTGGCGAGTTGCCACTCTCTACACAAGCTCGTTTGTTGCGTGTACTTGAGTCGGGCGAGTACATCAAGGTTGGCTCGTCAAAAGTAGAGAAGACTAACGTGCGCATTGTTGCAGCAACGAATGTGGATCTTGTAGAAGCAATTGCGCGTGGAGACTTCCGTGAAGACCTTTATTACAGACTCAATACGATTCCCGTCAAGGTGCCTGCACTGCGCGATCGCTCTGGTGATGTGGTGCTTCTGTTCCGTAAGTTTACCGCTGACGTGTCGGAACGCTATACCATTCCTCCTGTGCAACTTACCGATGAGGCCAAGCGCTTGCTAACGGCCTATCCGTGGCCGGGAAATATACGCCAGTTGAAGAATGTCACCGAACAGATAACCCTGCTGTCGGCGCAACGCGAGATTACCGAAGAGGTGTTGCGTGAGTATCTTCCAGAGGTGAAGCCGAACCTTCCAATGTTGGCTATAGGAAAGGCTTCGCATGGCAAGACCTTTGAGAGTGAACGGGACATTTTGTACCAGGTACTTTTCGATATGCGTCGAGATATGGCCGAACTAAGACGTCAGGTGAATACGCTCATGGAGGGAGAAATGCCTATGGCGCGTAAGTCTGCGTCCTACATGCCTACTGAGGACTTTACTTATGTGGATAATCCTCTTCAACAGATAAGTATCGGTGCCAAGAAGGCATCTGACGAATACGATTATCAGGAACCTGCGGAATATGTTGAGGAACCACTCTCTGTAGAAGAGGCCGAGAAGGAATTGATACGCAAGGCGCTGATACGGCATAGAGGGCGTCGCAAGGCTGCTGCTGCTGAGTTAGGGTTCTCGGAGCGTACACTCTATCGTAAGATTGAAAAGTATAAGTTGGAGGACTTGTAAGGATTATGAAACAGAAACTACGCAAGAGCTTGTCGTTGATGTTTTTGCTTATGTCGATAGGATGTACCGTGTCGTATAAGTTTAATGGGGCATCAATCAACTACGATGTCATCAAGACCATTACTATAGATAATTTCTCCAATCGCGCATTATATCAATGGGGGCCGATGGAGAACATGTTCAATAATGCACTGAGCGATAAATATGTCAATCAAACTAAGTTGCAGCAGGTGAATCGTGGTGGTGACCTCATATTGTCGGGTGAGATAACCGCCTATGATCAGGTGAACAAGTCAATCTCATCGGATGGGTATTCATCTATGATGCAGCTTAAGATGAGTGTCAAGGTGAGGTTTGAGAATACCAAGAATCACGCTGAAGACTTTGAACGACAGTTCTCGGCAAGTCGCGAGTTTGATGCTTCGCAACAACTAAATGATGTGCAGGAGGAACTCGTGATGCAGATGATAGACGAGATTGTGGAACAAATCTTCAACGCTACGGTGGCAAACTGGTAGGTGCTTATGATTTTAGGTGCTCTCATCAATCATCCTGAATTGCTCAGCCGCGACACTTTGTATGAGTTGCGCAGTATTGTCGCTCGCTATCCCTATTTTCAGGCAGCGAGGTTGTTGATGCTCAACAATCTGTATTTGCTCCATGACCCTGATTTTGGGAATGAGTTGCGTCGTTCGGTGCTCTACGTGAGTGACCGTCGTATCCTATGTCGCCTTATCGAAGGCTCTATAGACAGAGTTGTACCCGATGATTGTGACCTCATGGCTGAACCTTCTGTGGATCGTGCGATGGATCTTATTGATGCTTTCCTTGATACATTGCCTGAGGAACACGGTAGTTCTCTTGTTGTGGATAATGCAGTGAGTGATTATGCCGCCTGTTTTTTAATGGGTGACAATGTGTCTGCTGCAGGGAAGCAGCATATAGCTCTCACGGAGATGCCTGAGGATGATAGTGTGGATAGAGCTTTGGAATTGATTTCGCAGCCGATACTTCATGGAACTCCTCAACCACAGGTTGAGGAGAGCGACGCTGTGCAAACCAAATCCCTATCAGGTGGTAGTGCATTGGAGGATGAAGAGTTGGTCGATGAGAATTATTTTACAGAAACGTTGGCGAAGATTTATATTAAACAGCGTAAATATTCACGTGCTCTTGAAATTATTAGGAGTTTATATTTGCAATTCCCCGAAAAAAATGCTTACTTTGCAGACCAAATCAGATTTTTGGAAAAATTGATTATTAACAACAACTTAAAATAGGACATGTATTTACTTTGTATCGTACTTTTTGTAATCGTTTCGGTGCTCATGTGTGGCATCGTACTGATTCAGAATTCTAAGGGTGGTGGCTTGGCCTCATCATTTGCTTCTTCAAATCAGATTATGGGTGTTCGTAAGACCACAGACTTCCTTGAGAAGGCTACATGGACATTGGCCATTGTCATTGCTCTGCTCAGTGTCGTTGCTGCTTGGAGTTTGCCTAATCGCGTAGAATTGGGGCATGATAGTGTGTTGATGGAGAACGCGATCAATGATAATGCCGTAAATCCTGAAACACTTCCAGGATTTGATACTCCTGTAGCAGAGGAGATAGAGGAGATCGCAGAATAAGTCCTTCATGGTAGATAGAAATAAAGGGCTGTCCCGTGCGGATAGCCCTATTTTTTATGTTGGTTGGTGATGTTGGGTGACATGTAGATCCCAAAAACGTTCAAGTTGACCCCAAAAAAGCTCCCCCCGCTTGAAAAGAGAAGGGATAGTTCTAAATTTAGTGTCTGCAGAATACTGACAGGTGGGTGCGATGCTAAATCTTTCCAAGTATGCGATCCATTACCCAATTGGTCGGTGTGGCACTGAGCCCATTGCAGGTGCAGATTCCTCGTCGTTGCAAGTGTTGCACGATTTCCTCAATGAGGGGCTGTTGTACGTGCTCGGGGTTGGATACGGAGTATTCGTGATGTCCCATGCTGTCGTGCAGTTCAATGGGCTGATAAGTGAAAACTGAGAAGCATAGCATGCCTTGGTCTCCGATAATTTCGATGCGGTCTTCGCGTGCACTTTCGTGTGCGACGAAGCACCAGGAACCACTACCCACGAGTCCGCTGTCAAAACGGAATGTGGCGCTGATGCTGTCTTCGGCAGTGTACAGTCCACCTCGATTGGCGGTGTAGCCTTTAGCTTCGATGATATATCCGAAGTAGTGTTGCAGAAGGTCAAGTTGGTGTGGAGCGAGGTCGTAGAAATAGCCTCCTCCGGCAATGTCGGCTTGTACTCGCCACGGCATGTTGCTTCCTGTAGAGCCGTCAAATTCTCGTGGGGGCTGTGCCAAGCGTATGTGTACATTGATAACCTTGCCTACACGAGGGATGAGCTCCTGTACCTTCTTGAAGTATGGAAGATAGCGCCGGTAGTAGGCTACGAAGCAGGGAACGCCTGTCTCTTCGCTGGCTCGGTTGATACGTATGCAGTCTTCGTAATTGGCGGCCATGGGCTTTTCTATATATACGGGTTTTCCTGCGCGGATTGCCATAATGGCATAAGTTGCATGCGATGAGGGAGGTGTGGCAATGTAGATGGCATTTACGTTGGGGTCATCGATGATGTCCATTACATTGGTGTACCATTTGCCTATACCGTGACGTTCTGCATAGGAGCGTGCACGTTCGGCACTACGGCTCATGACGGCTTCTATCTTCGACCCCTCTATCTGTTGGAAGGCAGGTCCGCTCTTCTTCTCGGTGGCTTCGCCACATCCGATAACTCCCCAGCGTATCATATTTGTAGTAATTAAAAAGGTTTTTATCTATCAACGTTCCATGCGTCATCTACAGGTTAGTCCCAAAGGTTCCAGGAGAGTCCAAATTTGAACATGCGTGGATTGATGGGGTAGTGTGGTACAAGGAATGAGTTGCTCTGTTTCAGTGCTTCTTGTGTCACATGATAGTACATGACATAGAAGCGCACCTGCTTGAGATGGAAGTTGGCATATGCATTGATGAAGGGGTATCCGCCTAATTCTATGCGGTGGTCTCCCTCTTGTACGAAGTATTGTTCTAAGGCGGGGGCATAGTCTGGAGCGTAGTAGCGACTGAACCATCGCATGTCAGCCCCTAATTGTATGCGTAGTACTTTTGCGTAGGTGAATTTGAGGTAGAGGTTGGTGTAGAGGTTAATGAGTGGCAGGGGAAGCACTTCCTTGTTGGAGGAATACTGTACCGTAGCTTCATTATCCCAATGAAGTATTCCGAGCTTGAAATCCTGAAAGAGTGTCGTGCTCAGTACCTGTAGGTTCTTTGTGTATTGTCGTGCTGTGACGTCGCTGAGGCTGCGGGGGGTAGTAGTGGTCGTGTTGGCTGGTGGCATATAGGGCGTGCCGGCTAAATAGGTATAGTTCTTGATGTTTTCGATACCGATGTATAATCTGGTACGCCAGCGGTCTATGCCGATGCTCCCTCCGATTCGTGTGCGGAATTCTTTGTGCAGGGAGTGGTCCCACCAATAGTGTTGTGAGTGGTAGTGGCGATAGTAGAACGAGGGATTCTGGTTCTTCATGTAGCCTTCGGCTCTGACGCGTACGGTGTCTTTCCCGAGGCGGAAGTTGAGGTCGGCATTCCCTTCTATGCGGAAGGCGCCGAGGTCTGTTCCTGCCAAGACGGTTTCGGCGGTGGCGTTGAAGTGGAATGCCTTGCCCGATGTGCGTTGGAGGTTGCCTCCTACGATGATGTTGTTCTCCTTGTAGGTTTGTGTGTGGTCTCTTCCTATGCCTCCGATGCTGTCGGGTAGGGTAAACTGCCGGTATTCGTGTGTTGCGTATGCTGAAGCTCCAAAAGGAATCCAACGGTTGAAGCCTTCAACGAGGGTAAGCCCTATGGTGTTTCGCAGACGTAGGTAGCGAGTGGCATCAACGGAGTCGTAGGACAAATAATCGTGTAGGTAATAGTCTTTTGTGTTGGCATAGTCTATGAATCGACGGCTTTTTGTGCTTGCTTCCATGGTGTGGAATACTTTGCTTACGGCTACGAAGTCGCGGTGTATTACAACCGTATCGGGCAGGCTGTCTGTGCGTGTCTTGTAGTATCCGAGGTTGTAGTCTTGGGCAATGAAAACTGTATGCAGCAGATTCTCGTTCCATGTCCTTTCAGTATTGGTAGGCATGTCCTCGGGACGGTAGGTTTTCTTCCCTTCGGCCATTGCTTCGGGGTTGGTTACGTAGCGGTCGTCAGTGATACCGCCGTTCTCGGCAAGGCGCAGTTTGTCGTAGTTGTAAAGGAGGTTGATGCTATAACGGTCTCCATGGTGGTAGCCATAGATGCTACCGTTGAAGTAGGCGGTTGACTGATGGTCGTAGAATCCTCGTCCATAGAGGTAGTCGATGTTGAATCCTATGCCTGTGTGTTTGCTTGCGTTCACACCGAATCGTCCTTTAAAGCGTTCCTCGCCGTTTCGTTTATTCCCTGCACGGTAGTAGGTGACGTTGGACCAGGGAGACTTGGTGTTGGTAAAATAAAACTCTGAAGGAGTGGTAAGGAAGAAGTCTTGGCCGTCGGTGAAGAGAAATTGTCCATCACTTTTTCGGTTGAAGAAGATGCGTGATAGGCGTGGTGACCCCATGTTGCCCAAGTGGTTGTATTCACCGTTGAGGTCATCGGTGAGATGGAGATTCTGGAAGTTGTATACCGAAGTGTCTGCATCGACAGGGATGATGTTGCCGAGTGTCGGATCTATGTGGAACATCTTTATATCGTGTGGTACCCCTCGGCTCACTATGGTACTGTCACGTTCTGTTCCTTGTCCGTTTACGATGCCTTGCTGGTTTAGTGTAGTGATACTTCCGCCTATATTGTCTTCTCTGTTCGTCATAGACAGGGCTTGTTGGGCATGAAGTCCGCTGCACAGGTTTAAAACTGTGATGATGCTTACAAATGCTTTGCGCATGGTGTCTTCTCTGCAGTTATCGGAAGAATCGTACAATATATTCGGTTATCTTGATTGCCATCGATACAAAACATACGGCAAGGAATGCCGTGCGGTCTTCAGGTACGGCCAGGTAAAGTATCAGTGCCACAAGAAAGCCTATGAGGAAGAGACTATTGAGCAGATTTCGGAGTTCGTTCCGTTTCATCGTTTTTGAGGCTTATTGGGTGAGAACTTCAGTCATATCAGATACCATGTGGTCGAAGAAGTCTATAGTACCCTTGCGAAACTTCCCTTGGCTCTTGATCATTTTCGTGCCATTCTTGTTGAAGGCATGCTCATCAGTGATGAACTCCTCAGCACTGAATTTGAGTCCACCTTCACGCTCCTCCTCGTACCAGTAGTTGATGCGCGTGAGCTTGATGGTGGTACTTTCTTCATTGCACTGTATCTCTACCCAATAGTTGATGCGGGTGCGGTCGAGTACGAAGAATCGATTGGTGAATACGATATATTCCTCTGCCGTGAGGCTGATTGTGTGATTGGTGGCATCGTTGGAGGTAATTTTTGAGACGATGACGTTGGGTTTGCAGAATCGTTGCCTTGCCCATTGGGTAATACGCTCGAAGGCAGTCGCCTGATCCAATGTGGTGGCAATGGTTTCTTGAAACAGTACACGTCCGTTCACTACAGTTACGTTGCCTTTGCCATAGCGAGTCTCTACTTGTGCCCAACTTGCTGTGAGGCCAAGTATCAGGCATATTGATAAGCAAAATCTTTTCATTTGTATCTTTTTTATTGTATAATTCGAGACAAAGGTAATAAAAACGGATGAATAAAGTATATTCTTCGCTTGTTTTTATTACTTTTGTTCCCTTAACAGCGTCGTTGTATCATGAAGAAGGGGCAAGAGAATGAACCGTTAGCACTTGCGTGGCAATTTGTAGAGCGTACGGGAGTGAACGTGTTCCTTACGGGCAAGGCTGGTACGGGCAAGACTACCTTCTTGCGCCAGCTCAAGGAGCGTTCGCCCAAGCGCATGGTGGTGGTGGCACCCACGGGTGTGGCTGCCATCAATGCCGGAGGGGTGACGATACACTCTTTCTTCCAGTTCCCGTTGGCACCCTATATCCCTGGTGGCTCGTTCAATGCCAAGGATGAGAAGTTCCGTTTCAGCAAGGAGAAGAAGAATATCATCCGTACGTTGGACCTTCTTGTGATTGACGAGATTTCCATGGTGCGGGCCGATCTGCTTGACCAGATAGATGCGGTGCTGCGCCTGCATAAGGACCGCCACCGCCCTTTCGGTGGGGTGCAGTTGCTCATGATTGGCGACCTCAGCCAACTGGCTCCCGTGGTGAAGGATAGCGAGTGGGCACTGTTGCGTGAGTATTACCGCACGCCTTACTTCTTTGGCAGTCATGCCCTGCAGCAGACGCAGCATGTAACCATAGAACTGACCCACGTATACCGCCAGACCGACTATACCTTTATAAATATATTGAATGAGGTGCGCGAGAACCGCCTTACGGTAGCGTCGCTGGAAAGGCTCAATAGTAGGGTGGTTGATGGACAACGTGGACAACAGTCAACATACGATGAAGGCAGTAATCGTCAATTGTCTATTGTCAATTCTCAATTCGGAGAGGGTGCCATCCGTCTCACCACCCATAACGCTACGGCTAACCGTTACAACGAGGAGCGCATGGATGCGCTGAAGGGAGTACGCTTTACTTTCAAGGCAGAGGTCTCGGGTACCTTTCCCGAATCGTCGTATCCTGCCGAGGAGACGCTTGTGCTCAAGAAGGGATGTCAGGTAATGTTCCTGAAGAACGACTCACGGGGCTCGCGCTACTACAATGGAAAACTCGGTATCGTGAGTGCAGTGGATGCCGGACGGATTTGTGTTCGTGGCATCGACGATGATGTGGAGATTGAGGTGGAGCCGGATGTGTGGACTAATGCACGCTATGTCATTGATAAAGAGAGTAAAGAGATACGTGAAGAGATAGAGGGTGAGTTCCGCCAATACCCCTTGCGCTTGGCATGGGCGATTACCGTGCACAAGAGTCAGGGATTGACGTTCGATCGCGCTGTGCTCGATGTCAATGCAGCCTTTGCTGCGGGGCAGGTATACGTGGCGCTCAGTCGTTGCCGGTCGCTTGAGGGACTTGTGCTCACTGCTCCGCTGTCGCTCTCGTCTGTCAAGACCGATGCCATGGTGACCGACTATATGAACGTGGAACTGGAGCAGGCACGGCACACGGCCGGGCATCTTGTCGCCCTTCAGCGCGACTACTATTTGGCGATGCTTACCGAACTCTTCTCCTTCAATGCCGTTGAGGCGGACTTCTATCGTATGATGCGTCTCATCGACGAGCATTTATATAAGGTGTATCCTCTGTTGTTGAAGGAGTATAAGCAGACGGCCGAGCGCTTGGCGAAGGAGGTTGCTGCTGTGTCGGCTACCTTCTATCGTCAATATACTACGCTTGTGGCTGAGGCTTCCGATTATGCCAACGATGCTCTTTTGGCTGAACGCATACACAAAGCGGCGACGTATTTTGTAGAAAAAATGGATGAGTTGATCCGTCCGTTGATTGAACGTACCGACCTTGACAGTGACAATAAGGAAATTCGGGAGCGCATTACTGAGGCTGCCTACAACCTGAAACAGTCGTTTGCACAGAAACGCCATCTGCTTGCCCAAGTGACAGAGAAGGGGTTCAGTGTGTCGTCTTATCTGAAAGATAAGGCTGTGGGGATGCTCAATGCCGAGCAACCGGCCAAGCGTGAACGCAAGAAGAATAGGGCAGAGGTGAAAATTGAGGTCGACCGCAATGCCGACATCCGTCATCCGCGTCTCTTCCATCGTCTCCGTGCATGGCGCAACGGACGTGCCGAAGAACTGGGGCGTCCCGTTTACGGTGTGCTCACACAGAAAGCGCTCATCGGCATAGTCAACGAACTCCCTACAAGCGGACGAGAACTCCTGCGTATGCCCGGTTTCGGCAAGAAGTCGCTCGAAATGTTCGGCCGTGAGATACTCGCCATCGTGGAGGAATATGTCGAGGAGTTAAGAGTTAAGAGTTAAGAGGGGGGACGTCCTTTACATCTGAAAACAGCCTCAGCTCTTCACTTCTCGCTCTTCGCTCATCACTCTTCACTCTTCACTCTCTACAGCCACCCTTTACCTTGTCTGATTATTTCCGGTTCGCCATCTATACAACTGACGATGGTGCTCTGCTCGGTGCCGCCCTCGCCACCGTCGATGATGAGGTCAACGCGCTCGCCGTACTTCTCGTCGATGAGTTCGGGCTGGGTCATGTATTCGATATCCTCGTTTGCGGCAACCTTCAGGCTGGTCGAGAGTAGGGGAGCGCCCAAGGCTTCGCATATCTCGCGTGTGATGTTGTTGTCGGGGATGCGTATACCTACCTCTTTCCGGTTCTTGAATATCTTGGGCAGGCGGTTCCCTGCGGGCAGGATGAAGGTGAAGGGACCGGGTAGCCGGTCGCGCATGAGGCGGAAGGTTTCGTTGTCGATACGCACATATTCGCTCACGCTGCTGATGTCGTGTGCCACCACCGAGAGCAGGTGATGCTTGGTGTCGAGACCTTTGATTTCGCACACGCGCTCTATGGCCCGCTCCTTCAGGGCGTGGCATCCGATGGCGTAGGTTGTGTCGGTAGGGTAGATGATGACGCCGCCACTGTTCAGCACCTCGACGATGCGGTCAAGGTCGCGGCGCGAGTTGTTCTTTTCGTAGAGTTTCAGTATCATGGTATGTGTGTAGTTCTTTACTCTATCACCTGATAGATGTGGGGTAGGTTGCGCCCCTCGTGGTTATAGTCGAGCCCGTAGCCGACGATGAAGTCGTCTTCGATATCGAAGCAGCGATAGTCTATCTTCAGGTCCACCTTCAGGCAGCCGGGCTTCACGAAGAGTGAGGTGATGAATATCTCTTTGGGCTTTTTCTCGCCTAATATGTGCAGCACCTCCTTCATGGTGATACCTGACTCGATGATGTCTTCGATGATGACTACGGTGCGCCCCTCGATGTTCTCTTTCAGTCCGATGAGCTGTTTTACCTCACCGGTAGAGTGGTCGCCCTCATACGATGATACTCGTACGAAGGTGATTTCGCAGGGGAAGTGGATGTTGCGCAACAGGTCGGCTGCGAATACGAATGAACCGTTGAGGATGACTACGAACAATGGGTTCTTCCTCCTCAGGTCTTCGTCCATCTTTGCAGCCACTTCCTTTACTTTGGTCAGGATGGTCTCCTCTGGGATATATAGGGCAAACTTCTTGTCCTTTACTTGTACTACTGTATTCATGGGTTTGTGTTGTTTTTAGTGATGGCCTTTGTCAGAAATTCCATTTGAGCCCTAATGTGGGGATGGCGTAGAAGTTCTCGTTGTTGCCGATGGTGGTGTATACGAGTCCTCGGCTGAGCTCTACCTCTGCACCTATGCTGAGGTTGAAGTCGTCGCTCACATTGTCAAGTGCATTCAGGTTGATCCAAAACTGGGGTTCGCTGCTCAGCATCCAACCACCCTTGATGCTGCGGTCGAGCCAAAGGTCGGCATATCCGCTGAAGGTGCAGAGGCCGTCGGCAAAGTGAATGCCCCATACGGAGGTGAACTGGCAGCTATGGCGGATGTCGGGGGCTTGGCATGCAAGGTACTTGTAGAGTACCTGTACCGAGAATGTCTTGCTGAAGTCTTGGTTGGCCCAGTTCCATGCTGCACCGGCGAGGTAGGCATCATTGTAGCTGAAACGATTTTCGAGACCACCGTTATACTCTATATGTACGGCGAAAGGAGCCTCCCAGAAGCGCAGCTCGCGAGAAAGTTCGGCGTAGGTGCTTACCATTTGGTTGTCGGTAAAGTTGGCATCGACGAAGAAGAAGGTGCTACCCCATCTGTCGGCAGTGAAGTTCTCTACGGTGGCGGTCAGATGGGGGCGGTTAGCAAGTTTGTCGCCATAGATGTTGTGCCCGAAGTCATAATGCAACTGCAGGTTTAACTGTGCAAAAATCGGCAGGATAGCCAATGTCAGCAGGGTGGAAAGAATGGTTCTTTTCATGGCTCTATGTCATTGTGTTGTTTATACTATAAATTTAATAAGGAATATGGCGGCAAGGATGTACATGCCGATACTTATCTTTTTGAACTTTCCACTCAGGAGGTTGATGAAGACGTAGCTGAGGTGACCTAGCACGATGCCCTCGGAGATACTGTAGGTGAGCGGCATCAGCAGTATGCAGATGAAGGCGGGGATTGACTCGGAATAGTCGTCGAAGTCAATCTTCAGCACCGAACTCATCATCATCAGGCCTACAAGCACCAGTACGGGTGTGGTGGCTGCTGCGGGGATAGCCAAGAAGAGGGGTGCGAAGAACAGGGCGAGCAGGAAGCAGACACCTGTGACGAATGAGGTCAGACCCGTGCGGCCACCTTCGTTGACGCCGGCAGCGCTCTCTACATAAACAGCTACAGTACTTGTTCCCATCATGGCACCGGCTGCGGTAGATACGGAATCGACCATGAATATCTCCTTCAGACGAGGAATTTTGCCGTCTTCCTTTACCATGCCTACACGGTTGGATACACCAATTACGGTGCCGATGCAGTCGAAGAGGTCGACGAAAAGGAATGTGAATACGACTACTACCATGTCTTTCGTGAAGATATGGTCCCACTCGAACTTCATGAAGATGGGGTCCACTGAAGGAGGAATGCTGAACACGCCATTGATATGGGTTACGCCAAGGGGAATGCCCACGAGTGTGGTGGCTAAGATGCCGAAGAGGAGGGCACCCTTGACCCTCTTCACTAAGAGGAAAGAGGTGATGATGATGCCGATGGCCCCCAATAGGGCAGAGCCGGAGGTGAGATCGCCCAAGGATACCAATGTGGCTTCGTTGTTGACGATGATGCCGGCACTCTTCAAGCCGATAAAGGCTATGTAGAGGCCGATGCCTGCACTGATGGCATTCTTTAGGGTAGTAGGGATGACGTCTACAATCTTCTCGCGCAGATTGGTGACGGTAAGCAGCAGGAAGACAAGGCCTTCAAGGAATACTGCTGTCAGGGCAAACTGCCAAGAGTAGCCCATCACCATGCATACGGTGTAGGCAAAGAAGGCGTTCAAGCCCATGCCCGGAGCAAGGGCGAGAGGGAGCTTGGCATAGAGTGCCATGAAGATGGTTGGGAGAGCCGACATTAGGACGGTGGTCGTGAACAAGGCTCCCTTGTCCATGCCTGTTTCACCTAAGATGTTGGGGTTGACAGCCAAGATGTAGGCCATCGTGAGAAAGGTCGTGATACCGGCCATGATCTCGGTGCGGACAGTGTTTTGCTTCGGGTCGAAGCCGAATAGTTTCTTGAGCATAGTTTTGTCTGTTGTAAGATGAAGTGCACAAAGATACGAAGAAACGAGCGAGAAATATGAAGTTCACTTCAATATTTTTCGCAGCGAGTGCACTATATCTTCGAGATTCACCTCAAAGATACGAATAAAAAGTGACTATCGGGGCAATCTGTCGCAATCTTTTTGCCGGTCAGTGAGTTTTTTTACGGATTTGTTTGGACAATTCAATTTTTTTATTGAATCTTTGTGATATCAAAATGATATTATTCAAACGGCGAGGATAAAACATAAATACTAACCAATAAATTCATCTGATTATGGAGACGAAAGAAAGAGATTACATGGGATTCGTGATGGACGGATTCGTGGCGTTACTGGTCAATGTGGCCATGCTGGCTGCTGTCGTATTGCTTTTTGTGGGTGCGGCTAAGGGAGTTGTACCCGAGGTGTTGGGTCCCGTGGGTGCTATTGTAGTGCTCTGTCTATGGGTATTGCATATAATTGGTTTTACGATGCAGGAGCCCAACGAGGCGCGTGTGATGGTGTTCTTCGGTAAGTACAAGGGCACTTGTCGCCGTACAGGCTTCTTCTGGGTGAACCCCCTCTTGGACAAGAAGAAGGTGTCGCTCCGCGCCCGCAACCTCAATCCCGAACCTATCAAGGTGAACGACCTTACGGGTAATCCCATCATGATAGGCCTCGTGATGGTATGGAGACTGAAGGATACCTATAAGGCACTCTTCGAGATTGATTCGCAGACGATGGCGGGTGCCGCGACAGGGGCTACTGCCGTGGCGGGCCGTATGCGTGCGTTCGAGAACTTCGTGCGTGTGCAGAGCGATGCAGCATTGCGTCAGGTGGCTGGCCGCTATGCCTACGATGATACCGACACGACAACGGATGAGCAACTCACCCTGCGCTCCGATGCTGACGAAATCAACATGGAGTTGGTGAAGCAACTCAATGAACGCCTCTCTATGGCAGGCATCGAGGTCGTTGAGGCTCGCATCAACTACCTGGCCTACGCTCCCGAGATTGCGGCCATCATGCTCAAACGCCAGCAGGCCAGCGCCATCATCACCGCTCGTGAGAAGATTGTCGATGGTGCCGTGTCGATGGTGAAACTCGCGCTCGACAAGCTCTCTGCAGAGGCTGTTGTAGACCTCGACGAGGAGAAGAAGGCTGCCATGGTGAGCAATCTGCTGGTAGTGCTCTGTGCCGACGAGCCTGCACAGCCGGTGATTAATTCGGGGACGTTGAATCATTGATATAAGATGGAGGTAAGTGGAGTAAAAAGGAGTTAAATGGAGATAAAGGCCAATAGCTCTATACGCGTGATAGTACATTTTACTTCGTTGATACCGCGATAGTTCGGCATAGCTTACAAGCAATCT
>JAFQLT010000006.1 GCA_017396545.1 Bacteroidaceae bacterium
CATCAGCCTCGACAACAAGTGCAACCTGCAGATAGCCTTCGGTGGCAAACACTACGACTTCGTGTACCAATCTATTGAGATTGTCGAGGGACAGGGCGGATTGTCGTCACTCGTCTCTAAGGGCAGCGAGTGCATCCTCATCACCATCGACAAGGACAACAGGGTAATGCTCTACGATGGCAGTGCCCGCGTAGAAAGCAAGAGGATAGGTGAGAAGGTACTTCTCGTTGGAGCCAGCGGCAAAGACTTCCGCGCCATTGTGGAGCAGCTACGCATCGGTACGTTCCGCATGTAAATATATTCTTCATGTCGTTGCTTCCATACGGCACAAGCGATACGGTATTTTTACACCCCTATCCTCTCTTCTTGTTCCGTGGGTGGTGTTCGATGATCTCGGAACGCAGGCGATGGGCATCGATGTGAGTGTAGATCTCGGTAGTACCTATGTCTTCGTGCCCGAGCATGCTTTGGATGACGCGCAGGTTGGCTCCCCCTTCGAGCAGGTGGGTGGCGAAGGAGTGGCGCAGGGTATGGGGGCTGATGGTTTTCTTGATGCCTGCCTGCTCGGCCAGCTCCTTGATGATGTGGAAGAGAGTGATGCGCGACATCTTCTTCTTGAAGTGGGCACTGACGAAGAGGTAATCTTCATGCCCTGGCTTGATGTCAATCTCAGCGCGGTCGGTCATATAGTCCATGATCTCGGCTATGGCCCGCTCGGAGATAGGTACGAGGCGTTGCTTGCTTCCCTTGCCCTCGACCTTGATGAACCCTTCGTGTAGGTACAGGTCCGACAGCTTCAGGTTACACGCCTCCGATACGCGCAGCCCACAACTGTACATCGTCTCTATGATGGCGCGGTTGCGCTGTCCCTCGCGCTTGCTGAGGTCGATGGCGGCTATCAGCAAGTCTATCTCCTCCACGCTGAGTACTTCGGGGAGTTTCATCCCTATCTTTGGCGACTCGAGCAGCAGGGTGGGGTCAGCCTCTATATACCCATCGAGTACCAGGTAGCGATAGAAGGCGCGGATGCCCGACAGCATACGTGCTTGCGAGCGGGGCTGTATCTGCTCATCGTGGAGCGAGGCGAGGAAATGCTCCAAGTCATCGAGGTTGACCTCTATGGGATGTATCTGTTGTTGCTCGAGGTAAGCGAACAGCCGCTCCACATCGTGCACATAGGAATCAATCGTGTTGCCCGAGAGGGCCTTCTCCAACAGCAGGTACTGCTTGAACTTCTGCAGCAGGCGCGCGGCTTGTATCTTGTCCTTGTGGCTCATGGGCGCTGTTGTGGACGCGACTCTCCCCTGTCGAGCACCTCTACGGCCTTCAGCACGGTGGGGTCGGACAGGTTGAGGTACTTGACGTACTCTTCCATCCCTAACATGTTGTAGATGATGTTGCCATACAGGATGTCCTCTATGAGTGTGTGCGACTGGCGGATGAGGTTGTTGCGCCGCTTGATGCCCTTGCTGGTGGCGTGCTGCACGAACTGCTCCACGATGTCTTGACCCTCAAGGTGATGCAGCAGTTCGTCCATGGTGGTGTACTGCACCAGCTGAGGGCGGTTCCTGTCGGTGTACTCGAAAGGGAAGCGAGTGAGGAGCCCAGCTTTGGCCACTGCAGCGTAGTAGGAGGTATATCCTGTGGTGTCCTGCGGGATAAAGATGTCGGGCATGATGCCTCCACCGCCATAGACGGTGCGCCCGTTCTTGGTCACATAGGCAAGGCTCTCGTCCTGCTTGATGCTGTCCTGAGTGAAGAACTCACCGTGCTCGTAGCGGTTGAGCAGGTCAAGTTCATATTCGTCATTGTGCCCGTTGGTATAGGGCTTCTGTATGCAACGCCCCGAAGGGGTATAATAACGGGCTATGGTGAGGCGTATGGCCGAGCCATCAGCGAACTCGATGGGCTGTTGCACCAGCCCCTTTCCGAAGGTGCGGCGACCGATGATGGTGCCTCGGTCGTTGTCTTGGATGGCTCCGGCAAAGATCTCGCTGGCCGAGGCCGAGGTCTCGTCGGTGAGCACCACGAGCGGTAAGCCCTGACAGCTGCCGCTACCGTTGGCATGCTCCTCGTAGCGGGGAGTGTGCTCTCCCTCGGTGTAGACAATCATCTCACCCTTGGGGAGGAACTCATTGACCATCTGTATGGCGGCTCCCATATATCCGCCGGTGTTGCCACGAAGGTCGATGATGCACCCCTGCATGCCCTGCTGCATGCCTTGCGCAAGCGCTATCAGCATCTCGGGGTAGGTGGTCTCGCCGAACTTGTTGATTTTGATGTAGCACCAACGGCCATCGATCATATAGGTGGCGTCGACACTCTTCACGGGGATGTTGCCGCGCACGATGGTGAAGTGCTGCAGCTCCGGCTCACCGTAGCGCTTGACACCTAAGCGCACTTCGCTGCCCTTAGGCCCCTTGAGGCGCTTCATGGCACCGTCATTGCTCACCACCTTGCCTACATAGAGCGAGTCGTCGATGGTGACGATGCGGTCACCCGCCATCAGGCCTACCTTCTCGGCAGGGCCTCCGGGAATGATGTTACTCACATAGATGGTGTCGGACTGTATCATGAACTGTATGCCGATGCCACTGAAGCTGCCACGCAACTCCTGATTGCTCTCCTCGGCATCCTTGGCAGGGATATATACGGAGTGGGGGTCGAGCTCGGAGAGTACCTTGGGGATGGTCTTCTCCACCAGTTCGTCCATATCAACCGTATCGACATATTGATGTCCTATGACGTACAACAGCGACGACAGCTTATCGCTACCTGACTGCCCCGAATAGTGGATACACGAGCTGAAACTACCCAATGCGAGCAACATGAGCGCAAGGGAAGCCGGTTTGATATTTTTCAGTCTCATTTTTCTATAGGTAAGTATTCTACTTTCACACCAGCACGCTCAAGCAGGTCGATGCCATCGGTCAATCGGTATTTCTCGCCATATACCACCCGCTTGATGCCCGCCTGTATGATAAGCTTGGCACACTCGATGCAGGGTGAGGCGGTGACATAGAGGGTGGCACCCTCGCTGTTGTTGTTGGAGCGGGCAATCTTGGTGATGGCATTGGCTTCGGCATGAAGAACGTAGGGCTTGGTCACATTGTTCTCGTCTTCACACACGTTCTCGAATCCCGAGGGGGTGCCGTTGTACCCGTCCGAGATAATCATCTTGTCCTTCACCACAAGGGCGCCCACCTTGCGGCGCTCGCAGTAGGAGTTCTCGGCCCAGATGGTGGCCATGCGCATGTAGCGTTTGTCAAATTTCTCGTCCATCGTTGTGATTTACGATTTAATCATTTACAATTTACAATTGATTTACAATTCTGTTATTTGACAATTTACTTCTTACCTCGTCGCGATATCCAGATTATTAAATCAACCCGGCATTAACAAATGGTAAATAGTAAATTGTCAAATTGTAATTTACTTGATTCCGTCACGCTTCATCAGCGCGTCGATCGTGGCATCCTGCCCACGGAAACGACGGTAGAGCTCCTTCGGGTGCTCCGAGCCACCCTTCTCGAGGATGTTCTTGCGGAACGATGTAGCTACCTCCTCGCTGTAGAGGCCCTTCTCCTCGAAGAGTGAGAAGGCATCGGCATCGAGCATCTCGGACCACTTGTAGCTGTAGTAGCCTGCCGAGTAGCCGCCCGACATGATGTGCCCGAAGTGGGTAGTCATATTGGTTCCCTCAACGGTAGGCAGCAGCTGGGTCGACTCCCAAGCCTTCTGCTCATAGGCCAGCACATCGCCCTCGAACGGGGTGGTGCGCGAGTACCAGGCCATATCGAGTATGCCGAGGCTCAGCTGGCGGATGCAGGCATAGGCTGCATTGTAGTTCTGCGCACGCACGATGCGCTCGATGAGTTCGTCGGGGATGAGCTCGCCCGTCTCATAGTGATAGGCGAAGGTAGAGAGGAACTCCTTCTTGGGTAGGAAGTTCTCCATCAGCTGCGAGGGAAGCTCCACGAAGTCGCGGTATACGTTGGTGCCACCCATCGAGGGGTAGGTGGTGGCAGCGAAGATGCCGTGCAAGGCATGGCCGAACTCGTGCAGGAAGGTCTCTACCTCGTCCTGCGTGAGCAGAGCAGGCTTGCTCGCGGTGGGCTTGGTAAAGTTCATCGTGATGGATACGTGCGGACGGTTGTCTACGCCATCCTTCACGAACTGTTCCTGATAGCTTGTCATCCAGGCACCCGAACGCTTGCCGGCACGGGGGAAGAAGTCGGTATAGATGACAGCGAGATAGCTGCCGTCCTTATCGAGTACATCGTAGGCCTTCACATCGGGGTGGAATACGGGAATCTCCTTGTTCTCCTCGAAGGTGATGCCATAAAGACGGGTAGCCAAGCCAAACACTCCCTTGATCACATTCTCCAACTTGAAGTAGGGGCGCACCATCTCGTCATTGAGGCTATACTTCTCGCTACGCAGCTTCTCTGAATAGAACGACCAGTCCCAGGGCATCAGCTCGAAGTTCTTGCCCTCGGTGCGGGCGGCTATCTCCTGCACAGCCTTGACGTCTTCCTTGGCAGCGGGGAGGTAGGCCTCGAGCAGCTGGTCGAGCAGCTGGTTCACATTGTCGGCATTCTCGGCCATGCGGTTCTCGAGAACGTAGTCGGCATGACTCTCATAACCCAGGAGCTGAGCGATAGCCAAGCGGAGGTTGACAATCTTCTTCACCAACTCTCCGTTATTGTTCTCGTTGTCCTGTACGCACTGTGTGTTGTAGGCCATGTACATCTGCCGACGCAGGTCGCGGTCTTCGCAATACATCATCAGCGGGCTGTAGCTGGGTGCGTGGAGCGTGAAGGTCCATCCCTCCTGCCCCTTCTCCTTGGCGGTCTGTGCAGCCGCTTCGAGGAGCGACTCGGGCATACCCTTCAGGCGGGCCGAGTCGGTCACGTTCAGCGCAAAGCTGTTGGTGGCCTTCAACGTGTTCTGCCCGAAGGCCAATGTGGCTTGGCTCAGTTCGGTGGTCAGCTCACGGTACTTGGCCTTGTCCTCGTCATTGAGGTTGGCACCGCTACGGGCAAAGCCGTCATAGGTACTCTGCAACAGGCGTTGCTGCTCGGTAGTGAGGGCACTCTTGTCCGTGGTCTCATAGACCGTCTTGATGCGGGCAAAGAGAGCTTCGTTGAGGCTCACGTTGTTGGAGTGCTCGGTGAGGATGGGCGAAAGCTTCTGCGCCAGAGCCTGCATCTCGTCAGAGGTCTCGGCACTGTTGAGGTTGAAGAATACGGAGAGCACGCGGTTGAGCATGTCACCGGCATATTCCAATGCCACGACCGTATTTTCGAAGGTAGGTGCCTCGGGGTTGTTCACGATGGCATCGACCTCGGCCTGATGCTGCTTGATGCCTTCGAGCACGGCAGGTTCGTAGTGCTCTATCCTGATCTTGTCAAACGGTGCGGTCTGGTGCGGAGTGGTGTACTCGCTGAAGAAGGGGTTTTCGTTCTTTTTGTCCATACAAGAGGTCATGTTTACGGCTGCGCTAGCAATAGCCAATGCGCAGAGGATATGTTTTGTTTTGTTCATTGCTTTCGTGCTGTTTATTCTATTGTAACAAAAGGTACTTGTCGCGTATTACGCAAACTCGCTCCAGTCGGTGAGGCGCATGTCGCCCTTGCGCTGCAGGGCATCGTGCATGCCGAGTGCAGCGCGTACATTGTGGCAGGTCTGACCCTTGGCCGACATATGGAGGTAGTCCCACAAGAGCTGGCGGTAGTCGGGGTGTGCACAATTCTCGATGATGGCCTTGGCACGCTCCATGGGACTCTTGCCACGGAGGTCGGCGATACCCTGTTCGGTAATCATAATGTTGACGCTATGTTCATTGTGATCTACATGCGATACCATGGGCACGATGGCACTGATCTTGCCCTCCTTGGCCACTGAGGGACATGAGAAGATGGAGATGTAGGCATTGCGGGTGAAGTCGCCCGAGCCACCGATACCGTTCATCATCTTGGTGCCGCATACGTGGGTGGAGTTGACGTTGCCGTAGATATCGGCCTCAAGGGCGGTGTTCATGGAAATGAGGCCCAAGCGGCGTGCCACCTCGGGATTGTTGGAGATCTCTGAGGGGCGCAGCACGAGCTTGTCCTTGAAGAACTCGATATCGTCATAGATGCTCTGCAGGCCCTCGTTGCTCACGCTGAGCGAACAGGTACTGCCAAACTTACAGCGGCCCGAGCGGATGAGATCGATGACAGAATCCTGGATTACCTCAGTGTACATCTCGAAGGCGGGCACGGTGGCATCGGCACCAAGGGCACCGAGCACGGCATTGGCTACGTTGCCCACACCACTCTGCAGGGGCAAGAAGGTAGAGGGGATGATGCCGCGCTTCATGTCGCTGATGAGGAAATGGGCCACATTGTGACCTATCTGCATAGTGATGGGGTCAGCATCGGTGAAGGGGCGTGCCTCGTCGGGGCGGTTAACCTCCACGATACCTACAATCTTGGCGGGGTCGACCTGTACATAGGGTGTACCGATGCGATCAGAAGCCTTGTAGATGGGAATCTCGCGACGCAAGGGAGGATCAGCAGGCTCATAGATGTCATGCAATCCCTTGGGTGCAGTACCGTAGGCACTGTTGAGTTCGATGATGACCTTGTCGGCCAAGCGAGCTACGGTGGGGGCGATACCTACACCAGCAGTGAGGTACACCTTGCCGTCGGGAGTCACGTCGCAAGCCTCAAGGATGGCTACATCAACTTTGCCCATGAAGCCGTAGCGCACCTCCTGAGCCATCTGTGAGAGATGGATGTCGTTATAGGCTATCTCACCGGCATTGACGGCCTTGCGGAAGTCGCCATTGGTAGTATAAGGAGCACGGTAGCGCAGGGCCTTAGCTCGAGTGAGCGCGCCATCGCAAGAGTCGCCGGTAGAGGCTCCGGTGAACAGACCTATCTGGAAGGGGCGGCCTGCGGCATGCTCGGCCTCGGCGATACGGGCAATCTCAGCAGTTACCGTTTTGGGAGTACCAGCTGGGGTAAATCCCCCCAAGCCTACATTATATCCATGCTTCACATGGCTTGCAGCTTCAGCTGCAGTAATCATTCTGAAACTCATGTTGTATACCGTATTTTACATATTTATTCAACAAATATGGTGCAAAGATACAATAAAGAAACGAAAGAGAGTATTAAATGAAGAAGGAATGTTGTATATCACCGTCTGGAGTAAGACGGATATAAGTATGAGAGGCATGAGAGCTATGAATACGACAAAGCCTTATTTTTCACTGTCACAACAATTATTTTATTAAATTCTTTTGCATTAGAGAAAAAAAAAATACCTTTGCAGTTCAATATGGCTTATTTTGAAGTAAAAAGTGAAAAGTAAAAATTAACCATTTATCCATGATAAACGTATGAAAAAGAAAATTCACCTTTTGTTGTTAACTGTTTTGTGCGCGGCCTTTGCCCGTGCCGAAGTTGAGTATGTTATACCGTCAGACGGTGTGTTCCACATTATAAACATGGAATACGGTGCCGCCATGATGGAGAACTTCATTTCCCACACGGTGAACTGTACGGCCGTAGGCTCCACCGACATGAGTGGTGAGACCACAGGCGGAGCAGCCATCGGCGGTGATGAAGACTATGAACAGATGTGGGTGCTGAAGAAGTCCGGCTCCGGATACAGCATCCAGAATGTATTCACAGGAGAATATATCCAGACCGGCAACGACGTAAACAACGTAGCCTATTGGACCGGCAAAACAGAATGTGTATTCAATATTGTAGAGAATAAGGATTGGGATGAAGTATGCTACAACATCTGGGATCCCAGTTTGGGCAGCAAAGGTTTGCACTGCAATGACGCAAGCAACGTTGTCCGTTGGGGTGCCGAGCCCGGGAAAAAGGCCGCATCGGAATGGCGTTTCGTGAAGGCCAACGTTACCGAAGAGCAGATTGCAGCAGCACGTGCAGAATACACGGCATTGTCCAACGCACAGGTAAACCGCGATGACTACCAGGCAATACTGAATGAAGTATTCGTAGACTCTGCCTGCACCATACTGAGCAGCACCTACACCGCCATGGATGCCGAGGGTATCCGTGCCGCACTGGCCGACAAGTTGCCCGAAGCATTGGTAAACATGGCCGTGAAAGCCAAGACAGACGAATGGGCCGAACCCAACGAGAAGGCCGACAAGCCAGGTTGGGACAGCGATTACGCCAAGAAATTCCGCGTACAGCTCATCGAGCCTTACAGCATCGCAGGCGAGATCACCTCATGGTTTGGCCATAATGCACACACCAACATGGACAACCCGACCGGCATCTACGCCAACAAGCGCGGGATATTGTATGTCATGGTCGAAGGCGAAGTGAAGGAGGGAGCCGAACTGTGGGCCTGCTGGATTACAGGACACAGCAAGATGCCCAACTACAATGGCGGATATTCCAACGGTGTGCGCCTGCAAAGCGGCCTCAACATCATACCTTTCGGCAGCGATGGCAGCGCACTCTACATTAACTACCTCGTGCATACCTATAATACTGCGACAGGCGAGTTCACCAACAAGTTGAGCAACTATGATGACCTCAAGGTACACATCGAAGGCGGCTACATCAACGGCTACTACAACGCCCATGGCGATGCACTCTACGAAGCTGACAACGACTCCACATGGAAGTACTACGAAGAGCGTGCCAACCTGCGCAACATCACCATCGTCGGTGCACACCAGATACTACAGTTCGAACTCAACGATGTGGAGATTACCGAGACAAACGAAGAGACCGGCGTAACCAGAACCTGGACAGAGACTGGACTCGCCACATATTTCCCCGAGGCACTGCCTGCAAGCCTTCCTGCCAACCAACGAATCAATGCCATCGTAGAGGCATGGGACCGCATCATGCTGTCCGAGAAGATTACACTCGGTGAGGTAAGCAAATCGGTAGTAGACTCAATGAACCTCCTCTACCCCCGTTGGGATGCAGCATGGGAAAACAAGGCCGAGATGTACGACTACGAAGGCTATGCTGAGTTCTGTGACGGACGCGACTATGGCGAATACTACAACCACCACGGATTGGCATTCGGAACCGTCACCGGATACATGTATGGTAGCTGGGACCACTGCGGATACCACATCAACACCACACATAGCATCCTCACGCAGATTGCCACCGAAGCCGGGCCGGCATGGGGACCCGGTCACGAGATAGGACACCAGCACCAAGGGCTCTTCACCGTGAACGGTCTCACCGAGGTAACCAACAACCTCTTCTCTAACATCGCCGTATGGTACATGGGCTTCGGCACCTCGCGTGTGAACGGCAACGAAGGAAGTCTACCCAAAGTTTATGACAACTTCAAGGCCGGCAATGACTTCTTCGGTAACAACATCTGGGCACTCACGCAGATGTACTATCGTCTGTGGCTCTACTACCACCGTGCCGGCAACAACACCCAGTTCTACCCCCGCCTCTTCGAGTTGCTACGCCAGCAACCTATGACCAAGGGTTACGACCAGATGGGTAAGAACACCATCCTCCGCTTCTATCAGCACTGCTGTGATGCCGCACAGGAAGACCTCACCGAGTTCTTCCGCGCCTATGGCTTCTTCCGTGTGATGGACAAGCGCCACGTGGGCGACTACGCCAACTCCGAGTACACACAATCACAGAAAGATATTGATGCAGCCATCGCCAGTGTGAAGGCCAAGGGATACCCCGTGAACAATCTGCCCCTGTTCATCAATGACTGTACCCCCGAGAAGACCTACGGCCATGATGGCAAGACCGTACGCTCATTCTGGGACGGTGGTTCCACCACCAACGGCACCAATGCTGAGATTGGTTGCTACGTAGACTACCTCGCCAAAGACGGCATCACCGGACAGTACCTGTATAATCTTGACAATCTCAAGTTCAACATAAGCATCGAAGGCGGTGACGGAGCCGTAGGTTTCGCTGTATATAATAAGAAAGGTGAGATACAGGCATTCTCCAACCACCACAAGTTCTACCTCAACAAAGATGTTGCCAGCATGATACGTGCAGGTGAATATACCGTGGTTGCCGTCTCTCCCGATGGCAAGGATGCAATAATACAGAATAGTGCCTTGCGAGGAACCGCCGAAGAGCAGTTAGCCGTTCTGAAGAAAGCATTAGAAACTGCCAAAGCTTATTTGGAGAAGACTGGCACCACAGGCACCCAGATAGGCTATCTCATCCCCGACTCGGCAGTGGTAACAGAATATAACGAACTCGTAACCAGAGTGCAAGAGGTAATAACCAATGCCGACACCACGGAATACAAATATGGAGAATGGTACATCATCCTCGATGCTGCCACAGTCGAAATACTCACCAACACAACAATACGTGTCCCCCTCATCCCCAACTGCTACTACTCGCTGGCAGTGAGCGGTAACGGCCGCTACATGGACAATGCCAATGCAGGACTCAAGACCTCAATAGCGGAAGAGGGCGTTGCTCCCCAACAGTGGAAGCTCATACCCGCTGATGAGCAGGACACCTATTATATACAACAGCGC
>JAFQLT010000007.1 GCA_017396545.1 Bacteroidaceae bacterium
ACAAAATTTTCATCGCGTAGAAACAAAATTTTCTTCGTGAAGTTGTTTTTCTTCAATGGCCGGTCTGTTGTCCGGCAATATAGGTCTCCAACCAATTTTGTAAGGACTCGTTGTCATCGATCATGTGACGGACATAGTCTTTCCTTGATTGCTTCAGAGGCTTCGAGGAATTAAGGGCTTCCACTATCTCGTCATAGGTGCATCCGTTCATAGCATAAGAATTTGGTTCCGAGAAGATAAAGGCTGTATAAACCAGAGTGGCTGTGTTTCTCTTGAAGATAAGAGTGCGACCTGGATAGAAGAGGTGGCACCGGCACAATAAATGTGCTATCTGTGCGTTCTTATTAAGAATGCACAGGAGGTATACATACAGCTTGGCGATATTGGTGGGGCTGCTACTGCTCACGGCATGTGGCTCCACGAAGGTGAACACGGCACAGTCGCGGTTCTACCAATCGTTTATTACCCGCTTCAACGTATATCACAATGGTAGCGAAGCCTACAAGGAGGGGTTGGCAGCACAGGAGAAGTCGCACAAGGACAACTACATGGAGATAATCCCGCTCTTCCCTGTGAGCAAGGAGAGCACACGCAGTGCGGGGGGCGGAAGTTTCGACAAGGCCATAGAGAAGTCGCAGAAGGCCATCAAGCTGCATTCCATCAAGCAGAAACCCAAGAAGAAGGCGAGCCGCATGCTCACCGAGGAGGACAAGCTGTGGTATGCCAAGAAAGAATATAACCCCTTCCTGCACAATGCGTGGTTCCTGATGGGCAAGGCGCAGTTTCAGAAGGGCGAGTTTCTGGAGGCTGCCAGCACCTTCTCGTACATCACTCGCCTCTACAGCGAGGATCCCAAGATTGTGGCTGAGGCACGCATGCGTATGGCGCAGTGCTATGCCGAATTAGAGTGGAACTACGAAGCCGACAACCTGCTCTCTCAGATGGGACGCGACAGTATACCCTACCAGCTGGCTGAGGAATACGATGCCATCATGGCATCGCATTTGTTACGGCAGGAGCGTTTTGCCGAGGCACTGCCGCACCTGGAAAAGGCGGTGAAACGCTCGGGACGCACCAAGAAGCAGAAGACTCGCGAGTATTACCTGTTAGGGCAGATACACAAGCATCTGGGCAATAAGCAGCAGGCCTACGAGGCATTCGGCAAGGCCATCAAGCAGAACCCTCCCTATGAGTTGGAGTTCAACGCCCGCATACAGCAAACCGAAACGGTGAGCGGCAGCACCGCACCCAAGATGCTGAAGACGCTGAAACGCATGGCCAAGGATCCCAACAACAAAGACTACTTGGATCAGGTGCACTATGCCATGGGTAATATCTTTCTGGCACAGCGCGATACGGTGAACGCCATCGCACAATATGAGAAGGGCGCGGAACTGAGCACCCGTAACGGTGTAGAGAAGGGTATCCTGCTTCTCCAGTTGGGACAGATATACTGGGATCGCACCCAATATGTAGACGCACAGCGTTGCTATGGTGAGGCCATAGGCCTTGTCGACAAGGAGCATAAGGACTACGATATGGTGAACCTGCGCTCGACCATCCTTGACGAACTGGTAGAGCACACCGTGGCCATCGACCTGCAGGACAGTCTTCAACATCTCGCCACACTGCCCGAAGCGGAGCTGAACAAGGTGATAGAGAACATCATCGCCGAGGTCATACGCCAAGAGGAGGAGGCCAAGAAGGCCGAGGAGGAGGCTGCCTTGATGGCACAGCGCGAGGAGGCTCTGGGTGCAGCACAAGCCAAAGGACCGCAGATGAACACGCCTGGCACGATGAACACGGGCGATAACTCGTGGTACTTCTACAACACGCAGCTCGTGGCACAAGGAAAGAAGGACTTCCAGCAGAAATGGGGTCGCCGTAAACTGGAGGACAACTGGCGTAGGGCCAACAAGTCGGTGTTGGCCGACGAGTCGTTCGAGGAGGTCAACTACGATGAGGAGGAGATGGCTACCGACTCCATCGCCTCGGACAGCACGGCCGTGGCGCTGCCCGACAGCCTCGTCACCGACCCCCACGACCCCAATTATTACCTGCAGCAGATACCCTTCACCGAGGAGCAGATGATAGAGTCGAACGCTATACTGCAAGAGGCACTTTTCAATGCCGGCATCATCTATAAGGACAAGTTGGAGGATTTCGGGCTGGCCGAGCGTACGCTGAACCGCCTCAATGCACAGTTCCCCGACTTTGAGCGCACCGACGAGCTCTACTACAACATGTACCTCATGTATTCGCGCTGGAAGCGGTGGGACGATGCCGAGCGCTATCGCCAGTTGCTGCTCACCGAATTTCCCTACAGCGACTACACGCTCACCATCAGCGACCCTGACTATGCCACCAATGCCATCTATGGCAAGCATATCGAGGACTCGCTCTATGCTGCCACCTACACCGCCTATATGGAGGGGCGGCATGGCGAGGTGGAGACCAATGCCACTTTGTCGGGAGAGAAGTATCCGCTGGGTGCACATCGTCCCAAGTTCATGTTCCTCAACGCTATGAGTGACCTGCAGCAGGGCGACCAGTCCTCTTTCCTCGACCAACTGAAAGAGGTTGTAAGCAAGTATCCGCAAAACGAAATCAGCGAACTGGCGGGTCTCATTGCCCAAGGTCTGCAGGAGGGCCGACTGCTAACCTCCGGCTCATTGGGTACCATCTGGAGCCGACGCTTGGCATCCACCGAGGCGGCCATTGTGGCTGACAGCCTGCGCCAGCCCTTCAGTACCGAGCGTCTGGCTCCGTACAGCTTCGTCCTCGCCTATGAGGATGGTACGCTGAACGAGAACCAGCTGCTCTTCGAGATTGCCCGCTACAACTTCAGTAAGTTTATGGTGCGCAACTTCGAGATTTCCACCTCGAAGCAGGGCGGTATTGGCATGCTGCACGTGAAGGGGCTGATGAGTTTCGACGAAGCCTATCAGTACATGCACCGCCTCTATGCCGAGCCGGAGATGGCAGCCAAACTCCATGGCATACGTGCCCTGCTCATCTCTGATGAGAATATGGAGCTGCTGCTCAAGTACTACAGTATAGACGAGTATACCGAGTTCTATGAGCAGCATTTCACTACGCTCCCGGATGTCGAGGAGGGTGGCTCACTCGACGAGATACGTTTCGAGTATTAAGGGCGTCAGTGCTGTTTATGCCCCGTGTGGGTAAATATGGAGGCTTTTACCGGTAGTTGTTTCTCATACGCCATGCGCGATGGGGTGGGGTACTCCAGCTTCTCGAAGTCGGCAATGGCGGCACGTATATCGTCCAAGAGCATATCGGCCATGTCGCGGCTGAAGCCTTGGCGCACGACGATGCGCATCACCACACTGTCCTCTATATTCTTCGGCATGGTATAGGCAGGTACCATCCATCCGCTCTGCTTCAGCTTGTCCTGCAGGTCGAAGAGTGTCCACTTGGCAGTCTTGCTGTAGTCCTTGCACATGTACCAGATGAAGAGCGGGTTCACTATGTCTTGGCTGTAGTTCACGAACGGGCGCATCTTGCCAATCTCCGTGTGCAGGTAGCGGGCTATCTCCATGGAGTTGTGCTGTACCTGACGGTAGCCTTCGAATCCGAGGCGGATGAACTGATAGTACTGACCCAGTACCTGTGCCCCGGGGCGGGAGAAGTTGAGACCCACTTGTGTGATGTCGGCACCAAGGTAGTTGACCGAGAACGACATCTTACCCGGCAGGTACTTCCTGTCTTTCCATACGACCCATCCGAGGCCCGGGTATACGAGGCCGTACTTGTGGCCTGAGGTGCTGATGGAGAGTACCCACTTGAGACGGAAGTCCCAGCGCTTCTCGGGTTGCAGGAAGGGCAGGATGAAGCCGCCCGAGGCGGCATCCACGTGGATGGGGATGTCATACCCTGTGCGGGCGTTGTACTCATCGAGCGCGGCATCCAGTGCCTCCACATCATCGTTCAGTCCTGTCCATGTCACACCTTGGATGGGTACCACGCAGATGGTGTTCTCGTCGCATAGCTCGATTACCTGTTTGGGGTCGAGCGTTATCTTTTCGAGGGTGAGGGGCACGGTGCGCATCTCTATCTGCCACAAGTCTGCAAACTTCTCCCATACCACCTGGTAGCCTGTGGAGATGATGAAGTTGGGCTTGTCGGTGGGCTTGCCCTGTGCCTCACGGCGCTCTTTCCAACGCAGCCAGGCAGCCACACCGCCCAGCATACAGGCTTCCGATGAACCTATGGCCAGTGCGCCCGTCTTCCACTGCGCCTTCTCGGGCGAGTTCCATAGGTTGGCCATGATATTGATACACTTAGCACACATCACCGCCACGCGAGGATACTCCGTCTCGTCAATGTAGTTGAGGGCGATGGCCTCGTTCATCAGGCGTGTGGCATAGGGATCCATGTAGGTGGTGACGAAGGTGGCGAGGTTGAGGCGCGGTTGCGTCTGCGCGAAGGTCTCGTCCTTCACCATCTGGTAGGCAATGTCGGGGCGCGTGCCTTGTTGGGGGATTTTGTCTGTGGGCGAAGGTTGTAGCATCTCCTTCGACCCGAAAACATCGGTACTGAAATCTGTTCGTTCCATAAATTGAATAAATTAAGGTTTAGGGTTAAGTTTCATCAGTAACAATGCCTTGTTGCCAAATGTTCCTCCATGCAAACCACAATGTGTGGCTCTTACGGATTTTTAAGGCATAGGACATCGTTTGCGATTGACGATTTTGTAATCAACATTATCCATGTCATAGTGAGGGTGTGCCTGAAAATGTGAGGATTCATGTTCGGAAGTGCAAAAAACGCACTTTTTATTGGTTATTTTGTGAGGATGCACGGAATCCTCACAAAACATCTCCCTGATTGTTTTTCCCTTTGTTTCATCCCCGATAACTTTGCTGGCGAGAAATTACACTATTAACCATCAAATTCTACGACTATGGCATATTGCGGAAAATGTGGAAACCAGATTGACGAGGGTGTAAAGTTCTGCCCGGTTTGCGGAGCGGCTTTACAAGTGGAACAGCCTGAAGCGGTTCAGCCCGAACCTCAGCAGCCCGTGCAACCCGAACCCACAGCGGAAGAGAAGTTGCAACAGGCTACACAGACCATCGACTCGGTGGCTCAGAAGTTAGGCAATACAGCCGAACACTCGGCTGTGTATGACAAGACAGATGCGGAGGCAAACAAGGTGATGGCATAGCTCTCATACTTCGGCATTCTGGTGTTGTTACCGATATTTGCAGCCAAGCACTCGCCGAACGTTCGCTATCACGCAAAACAGGGAGAGGTGCTATTGT
>JAFQLT010000047.1 GCA_017396545.1 Bacteroidaceae bacterium
CCTTAAAGGTCGACAGTACCTTTTAAATAATATACGGCACCAACGAGCAAAATCGTGTTGTTTACCAAAAAAATCGCGTGTTCTATTGTGTAATTGCCAAATTCTTAGTACCTTTGCCCCGCTGTGAAGATCTCCTCCGGGGAGATCTTCATCTCTAAGTATTCATTTCCTTACATAATCGATAAAGGTATATGCCTGTGCGTGCTTCTCGTCGGCGGGATGCTCTTCGCGCAGCACCTCTCTCCACTCGTCGGGATTCAGCGGGGGGAAGAAGGTGTCGGCTTCGGCGGGTGTGTCGTCTACCAAGGTGAGGTGGATGCGTGCCGCGAGGCCTATCGTCTGCCGATACAGTTCGCCACCACCTATTATATATAGGTCTTCGGTGTAGTCGCACTGCATGAGTGCATCTTCGAGGGTGCGGTAGCACTCTGCATTCTCGTAGTGCAGCCCCTCTTGCCGGCTGAGCACGATGTTGCGGCGGTTGGGGAGCGCACCCTTGGGGAGCGACTCGAAGGTGCGGCGCCCCATGATGACGGTGTGCCCGGTGGTGAGTGCCTTGAAGCGCTTGAGGTCGGCCGGCAGGCGGTACAGCAATTCGTTGTTGAGGCCGATGGCGCCGTTCTTGGCCACGGCCACGATGATGGAGAGGTTGTCGAGCGTGTTCATACCGATACTTTACCTTTGATGTGTGGATGGGGGTTGTAGTCTGTGAGTTCAAAGTCTTCGTACTTGAAGCTGAAGATGTCTTTCACCTCGGGGTTGATCTTCATCTTGGGCAGGGGGCGGGGCTCACGGGTGAGCTGCAGCTTCACCTGCTCTATGTGATCCTTGTAGATGTGGACGTCGCCGAAGGTGTGTACAAACTCTCCGGGCTCCAAGCCTGTGACCTGCGCCACCATCATGAGCAGCAGGGCATAGGAGGCGATGTTGAAGGGTACGCCGAGGAAGGTGTCGGCACTGCGCTGGTAGAGCTGCAGGCTGAGCTTGCCGTTGGCCACGTAGAACTGGAAGAAGGCGTGGCAGGGGGGCAGGTTCATGTTCTCGAGGTCGCCCACGTTCCATGCGTTGACGATGATGCGCCGGCTGTCGGGGTTGTTCCTGATGGTGTCGATGACCTCCTGTATCTGGTCTATGTGGCCTCCCTTGTAGTCGGGCCACGAGCGCCACTGGTAGCCGTAGATGTGTCCGAGGTCGCCATCCGGGTCGGCCCACTCGTTCCAGATGCGCACGCCGTTGTCCTGCAGGTACTTGACATTGGTGTCGCCATTGAGGAACCAGAGCAGCTCGTGGATGATGGACTTGAGGTGCAGCTTCTTGGTGGTGAGGCAGGGGAAGCCCTCCTCGAGGTTGAACCGCATCTGGTGGCCAAACACGCTGATGGTGCCTGTGCCCGTGCGGTCGCTCTTCTCTACACCCTCCGTGAGGATGCGGTTGAGTAGGTCTAAGTATTGTTTCATGTGTTTCTAAGTTTTTCTATACTAATCGGTCCAAAGGCTAAACAAACATTTCACGGATCACCTCCTTGTCGTCGAAGTGGTGCTTCACTCCCTTTATCTCCTGATAGTCCTCGTGGCCCTTGCCGGCAACGAGGATGACATCGCCCTTGCCGGCAAGCATGCAGGCCGTGCGAATGGCCTCACGACGGTCAACGATGGAGACCACGCAGGACTTCTGTGCAGGGGTGAGCCCGGCAAGCATGTCATTGATGATGTCTTGTGGCTCCTCGAAGCGGGGATTATCGCTGGTGATGATGACCTTGTCGCTGCCCTTCACGGCCTCCTGTGCCATGATGGGGCGCTTGCCCTTGTCGCGGTTGCCACCGGCACCTACTACGGTGATGACCTTGCCCTTGCCACCCTGCACCTCGTGAATGGCACTCAGCACATTGGCTATGGCATCGGGGGTGTGGGCATAGTCGACAATGGCGGTGAAGCCCTGCGGGGAGTGCAGGGCATCGAAGCGTCCGCTCACGGGGCGCAACGTGCTGAGCACGGTGAGCACCTCCTCGGGGCGCTTGCCCAAGAGGCAGGCTGTGCCATATACGGCAAGGAGGTTGCTGGCGTTGAACTTACCGA
>JAFQLT010000048.1 GCA_017396545.1 Bacteroidaceae bacterium
ATCGGCATCGTAGTATACTCGGTAGAGATTGTATTGTTCTTTACATTCTCAATAGCAACATTCACACGGTCAATGTAAGAGAACAATCCGTTAGGATTAATGGTTCTCTCCTCAACTTCGAGTCCCAACCCGTATTCTTCATCAAAGAGACCTATGGTATCACCCATTTCCTGCTGAAGATCATTCAATGAAGCCAACTGAACAGCACTGTAGCCACCAGGCTGACCTTCTAACTTTTTAGCCTCAGCTATAAATGCATCCAAAACTTCCTTTGCCAAGTACACTGAGTCCATCTTCACGTCACCAGAAGTCCAGTTCAGTTTTTTGCGCAGTGCAGTCAGTTCCTCACGGTTCATGGTCTGAGCCTCATAGGCAGCCTCAGCCTCCTCGATAAGACTATTCAAGGCCTCAAGATCAGCACTTACAACACTAGTCCACTCACCCTCGGCCACAACACGTGCTGACTCGATGTTAGTCTGCAGATTCTTGTAGTCGGTGATAGACTTTCTAACCTTGGCAGCGTTAGCATAGATGCCGGCAAGAGTCTCATTGAAATTAGCAGCTGTAACCGCAACCTTACCAGCCTCATCAAGTGCAGCCGTAAGAGCAGCCAGAGAGTCCTTATTCATGTGCTCTTTCTTCAATGTGTCGGCAATTGCAATTGCAGCATCAACGTCTATCTTTGCCATAGCGTCGAGTGCCTCAGCCTCGCTCTTGTCACCGAAGAAGTAGAGTGTAGCGTTGTCCCATACCACATAGTTGGCATTGGTATTGATCACACGAAGACCGGCATCCAGATAGCCCTTCTTCACATCAGCATCAGACAAAGTAACGGCTACATTGAACTTGGCAGTGTGAGCCTCCGGCATTTCATAATTGAAGTCTGGATTGAGGGTAGCCACGGGCACAACGGCACCATTAGCAAACAACTCAACACCAACGATAGAGTCGGCATTGTTCCAATACTCCCACTTGGCAGTCTCGCCTTCAGCAGCAACATTCTTGCGGTGATTCTGCTTTGAAGCGCCAACGTATGCACCAAACACATAAGTACCGTTGGGAAGACCGCCCAAACGTTGCATGATGTAGCTGTCAGCGAGCGGAGTGTTGGCATTGGCGTTCCAAGCCTCGAGCACTCCCTTGTTCATACCATAGAAACCTGTCTGTGTAGCAGGATTCTTGGTATTCTTACCCAATACTTTCTCACCTTCAAAGCCCCAGCCCTTAGAAGCCAGTTCCATGTCGGCATTCGTCAACTTGTCCGTGTAGTTCTCTTGTGCAAAGCTGCAAGTAAAGGTTGCAGCAGCAAGACCCAAACACAACAAACGTAAGTTTTTCTTCATGTTTTTGTGAGTTTTAGTTAATAAATAGATTAGTTAATTAGTTTCGCGTTTTTAACAGGTTATAATATAAGGATAAAGATCATTTCCATTATTCATATTGTCCACCGACCGCCTCTTACTTTGCAGCCTCACGCACAATCTGCTGCATACGCTCGTACTGCTCTTCCATACTGGTAAGAAGCTTGTACTGAGCATGAGTACGCACGAGGTTGTGGCCATCGTAACGAACCTTATAGTAGTTGTCACCGTCGATGTAGTCCATAAGGAAGCGGAGTACCTGCTCATAGGTGATATAGATTCCCGAGAAGGCCAGCCAATCTATCTCACTTTGGGTCATCGAAGCCTTACGCTCTGAGAGGTAGCCCTTGATGTAGCCCTCAAACATATTGATATCCATCGACACGCGGTTGAGGTCCTGATCGTCCTCGGCACCGGTATTGGTGTATGAACGAAGGGCATCACCCACATCGTTGAGCGAAGTGCTACTCATGCAGGTATCGAGGTCGATAACACAGAGCACATCGCCATTCTGGTCGAAGAGGATGTTGCTGAGTTTGGTATCGTTGTGAGTAACACGCATGGGAAGCACGCCATCCTCCACCATCTTCCAGAAGTTGAGCATCTGTTCGCGACGGCTCTCTATCCAAGATATCTCCTCCTTGAGCTCAGCTACGCGACCCATAGGATCCTTTGCAATGGTCTCGTCCCACTGTTGGAAACGCCAACGGATATTGTGGAAACCCTTGATGGTCTCAACGAGCGGAGTGGTAAAGTCAGCCAGCTGAGCCTGGAAACGTCCGATGCCCTGTCCACCCTTGTAAGCGAGCTCGGGGGTGTCGGCACGGTCATAAGTGACAGATCCTTCGATAAACTCGCACACAGCCCAATAGTTGCCATCGGCATCCTGCCAGTAGTACTTGCCATCGGTAGTGGGAGTTACAGTAAGCGCCTCACGACGGGGGTCGCCACCGGCAGCAGCAATCTTCTTCTTAAGGTGTGTGGTCACTTTCACGATGTTGTCCATCATACCGGGCACATCGGGGAAGATAGCGTGGTTCTTACGCTGGAGGATGTAGTTGGGAGTGTTACCTACAGTCTTAACGACGAATGTGTCGTTGATGAAACCATCGCCAAGAGGTTTGATGACTTCAATCTCGCCTTCGATTGCGAAGCGCGATGCAATGTTAAGCATTCTTTCGTCCATGGATATATTTTAAATTATGGTATTAGTTCATAATACACCTTTCAACAGGCAAAAATAATCCAAAGAAATGAAGTGCACAACATTTTTAACAAAAAAGTGAAAAACCAAAGAAATAGAAAGTCCAGTTTGCAAATAAATGCTTATTTTTGCATTGGAATGCAAACTCTAAAAAGCAAAAGAAAAAGGCATGAGACAACTGAGCGAAAGGATAAGCCTTGCATTGAGCGACAGCTATGAAGGGCGAGAGCTGGCCACCATCACACGTTCCATCTGCTGCGACTTGTTAGGATTGAGTAGCAGCACCTATTATATAAAAGATAATAAGGTGACACTGACTCCCAAGCAAGACCTACTGCTTGAGAGCATTTTGAACCGGCTACAACAAGGCGAACCACTGCAATACATCGAAGGGCGGACGCCATTCTGCGGGATGGAGTTCAAGGTAAGTCCCGCCGTGCTCATCCCCCGTCCCGAAACTGCAGAGCTCATCGACTGGGTAGCCAGCGAGCATGGCAACGGGCCTTTGCGCCTAATAGACCTCGGCACAGGCAGCGGCTGCATAGCTATCGCACTTAGCCGAAGACTTCCCCGAGCCATAGTAGATGCGTGCGACATCTCCACAGAAGCTCTTGCCGTAGCCCGAGAGAATAACAGCACGAACGGGACTAAGGTCTCGTTTTTCGAGCACGACATCCTCAACCTCTCCACTCCTCTGCCCCACTCCTATAATATAATAGTGAGCAA
>JAFQLT010000049.1 GCA_017396545.1 Bacteroidaceae bacterium
ACCAGCTGCTCCAGGGCTACGACTTCCTCTACCTCAACGAACACAAGAACTGTAAGCTCCAGATGGGCGGTAGCGACCAGTGGGGCAACATCACCACCGGTGCCGAGCTCATCCGCCGCACCAGCGGCAATGAGGTATATGCCCTCACCTGTCCGCTCATCACCAAGGCCGACGGCGGCAAGTTTGGCAAGACCGAGTCGGGCAACGTATGGCTCGACCCACGCTACACCTCACCCTACAAGTTCTACCAGTTCTGGCTCAACGTGAGCGACGACGATGCAGCCAAGTATATCAAGATCTTCACCGCCATCGGCCGCGAAGAGATTGAGGCTCTCATTGCCGAGCACACCGAGGCTCCCCACTTGCGCATCCTGCAGAAACGCCTCGCCAAGGAGGTGACCATCATGGTACACTCTGAGGCAGACTACGAGGCTGCCGTGGAGGCATCAGGAATCCTCTTCGGCAACAACACCCACGATGCACTGGTGAAGCTCGATGAAGACACCCTGCTCGCCGTATTCGAGGGCGTACCCCAATTTAAAGTATCGCGCGCGAAGATTGAGGCAGGCATCAAGGCCGTAGACCTCTTTGCCGAGGAGTCGGCCGTATTCCCCTCCAAGGGTGAGATGCGCAAGATGGCTCAGGGCGGTGGCGTATCGCTCAACAAGGAGAAGCTTGCCGCTTTCGACCAGGAGATTACCACCAAGGACCTGCTCAACGACAAGTACCTGCTCGTACAACGTGGCAAGAAGAACTATTTCTTGCTGATTGCAGAGTAAGGCTCTGAAAGAGTGTTTGTAACGCTTTTCCAAAGAAATTCCACGAAAAGCTTGCACAAACAAATAAAAAAAACTAATTTTGCAGCGCTTTTCCGAAAGGAGGCACATGAGGATTGTCCTATGGTGTAATGGTAGCACAACAGGTTTTGGTTCTGTTTGTCTTGGTTCGAATCCAGGTAGGACAACTCTAAAAAAGGGCTGATGCGGAAGAAGCCGACCTTAACGGTCGGCTTTTTTTGTATCAGCCGAAATATAGGCCTACACCTCTTTCACCCCTACTCTCCCCTAACCTAACATCAAACATTCCACGATTTCTGTCCATACATTTGCTACATTACAAAATAAAGTCTATATTTGTAGCAACATACATTTACTCTGGTACAGATATGACTGACAAATTTCTTGCATTAGAACTCCCCATGCAAATTTTCTGGGGCATTGCCATCGTCACAAGTGTATTCTTTGTTATACAGACCATCATGGCTTTTATGGGTCTTGATGCTGACACAGACGATGGTTCAGGCTTCGACTCCGTAGAGATGGAAGGGCTATCAGGCTACTTCTCGTTCCGCAACCTTACCAACTTTCTGCTCGGCTACGGATGGGGCGGTGTATTGCTGCAGAGCGTGATACCCAATACGGCATGGCTCGAGCTGGCCGCCGTAGGCGTAGGCTTGGTTTTTGTGCTTGTCTTTGTGTTCATCTTACGCCAAGTCCTGAAGCTCTCTACCGACAAGACCTTCCATTTAGACGAGACAGTAGGGCTCATCGCTGACACCTATCTGCGCATCCCCGCCGCCAGAAAAGGCACTGGCAAGGTGACAGTAAGCGTACGTGGCTCGACACATGAGATTGACGCCATGACCGAAGGCGAAGAGATACCCACCGGCACCAAGGTAAGAGTTACCAAAGTTATCGGTTCGGAACTCCTGGAGGTAGAACGCGTATAAGAAGCTAAAAAGGACTTAGAACTCCGTAGCGTAGCTACATTCTTAAATGCAGACATTTATAAACTTAAAACAATAGAAACCTATGATTACAGGAAGCATCGGCATGTTGTTTGTCATCCTCGTGGTTGTAATCTTCGCAACCTTCTCGTTTGTAATCCGCCGCTACAGACGCTGTCCGTCGGACAAAATCCTTGTAGTATATGGTAAGACTGGTGGCGGTTCTGCCAAGTGTATCCATGGTGGCGGTAAGTTCGTGTGGCCCATCATTCAGGACTATGCCTATCTGAACCTCACCCCCATCTCCATTGATGCCAACCTGACCAATGCATTGTCGCGCCAAAACATCCGCGTGGACGTACCTTGCCGCTTCACCGTCGGAATCTCTACCGAACCCGACTCGATGAACAATGCAGCAGAGCGTCTGTTGGGACTGACATCGAACGAGATTCAGGAGTTGGCACGCGATATCCTCTTCGGTCAGTTGCGTCTGGTTATCGCCACCATGTCAATCGAGGAGATCAACAGCGACCGTGACAAGTTCCTCGAGAACATCTCCAAGAACGTAGAGGTGGAGCTGAAGAAGATTGGTCTGCGCCTCATCAACGTAAACGTCACCGATATCAAGGACGAGTCAGGTTATATCGAGGCTCTCGGTAAGGAGGCAGCAGCCAAGGCTATCAACGAAGCTAAAGTAAGCGTGGCCGAGCAGGACAAGTATGGTGAGATTGGTAAGGCCGAGGCTGTGCGTGACACCCGTATCAAGACCTCCGAGGCTAACGCCATCGCCGTGAAGGGTGAGAACAACGCCCAGATTGAGATTGCCAACTCTAACGCCTTCCGCCGCGAGAAGGAGGCCGAGGCCAACCGTCTGGCCACAGCAGCCGAGAAGGTACAACAGGCCAAGGCACTGCAAGAGGCATATGCCGCAGAAAAGGAGGCCGAGCTTGCCCGTGCCGAGCGTGAACGCTCGACCCAGCAGGCCAACATCATCGTACCTGAAGAAATCGAGAAGCAACGCCGCATCATCGAAGCCGAGGCCGAAGCCGAGAAGGCCCGCGTAAATGCCAAGGGTGAGGCCGACGCCATCTACGCCAAGATGGAAGCGGAGGCAAAGGGTCTTTACGAGATTCTTACCAAGCAGGCTGCCGGTTACGACAAGATGGTGCAGGCCGCAGGTGGCGATGCCAACAAGGCATACATGCTGCTCTTGCTCGAGAAGCTGCCCGAACTGGTGAAGACACAGGTAGAGGCCATCAAGGGTGTCAATATCGACCATGTTACGGTATGGGATTCAGGCAATGGCGCCGAAGGCAAGGGTTCTACAGCCAACTTCCTGTCGGGGCTGATGAAGTCCGTTCCTCCTTTGAGCGACCTCTTCGACCTCGCCGGCATGAACCTTCCCGAATACCTCGGCAAGAAGTCCGAGGCGCAGGAGGCTACTCCCGTAGAGGAAGACTAATCCATAAAGGAAATCCATAAACAACAAAGGAGGCCGATAAGCCTCCTTTGTTGTTTATAGAGGATAGGATTGCCCTGGGGTAGCTAGGACTACTTAGACTATCTAGGATTTTAGGAAAGGATCGAGACTCCCAACATCCTCATCTGCCAAACAGCTTGTCTATAAGGTCCCTCCGCCCCATGCGGCGCAACTCCTCCATGATGGCGCGCCGTGCCTCGGGTTTGTACCAGAAGAAGAACTGGCGTTGGGCGAGTTTGTCGCGCTGCGACTTGGCCGAGAAGACGGGCTGCAGCGTGTAGGGATGCAGACCGGTATACCACGCCTCGGTGCTCACGGTCATCGGTGTGGGCGTGAAGTCCTGCACCTGCTCCAGATGGAAATCCATACGCTTGGTGAGCACGGCCAGCTCGGCCATATCCTCGGCCGTACAGCCGGGATGGCTACTGATGAAGTAGGGAATGAGCTGTTGGCGCAGCCCCTCCTCGCGGTTGATGCGGTCGAAGGTGCGCTTGAACTGCTCGAATTGGCTGAACGAGGGCTTGCGCATCACCTGCAACACGCGGTCGGAGGTGTGCTCGGGAGCCACCTTGAGGCGCCCGCTCACATGGCGGGTGATGAGTTCGCGGGTATACTCAGCGGCAGCGCGGTTCACCGCCTCATCATCACTACGGTGCTGCAGCAGGTCGTAGCGCACACCACTGCCGATGAAGCTCTTCTTCACCTCGGGCAGCGCATCTACCGCGCGGTATATCTCGAGCAGGGGACGATGGTCGGTGTTGAGGTTCGGACACACCTTGGGATGTATGCATGAGGGGCGCTTGCAACGGGCGCAGAGCGCCTTGTCCTTGCCTCCCATAGCGTACATGTTGGCCGAGGGACCACCCAAGTCGCTCAGGTATCCCTTGAAGTCGGGCAGCTGGGCTATGGCCTTCACCTCTTTCAGGATGCTCTCCTTGCTGCGGCTAACGATGAACTTGCCCTGATGTGCCGATATGGTGCAGAAGGCACAGCCACCGAAGCATCCACGGTGGATATTCACCGAGTGCTTGATCATGTCGTAGGCGGGGATGCGCTTACCCTTATAGCGCGGATGAGGCAGACGGGTGTAGGGCAGGTCGAAGGAGTGGTCTATCTCCTCCGTCGTCATAGGCGGGTAGGGAGCATTGACCACGACATAGCGTCCCTCTACCTCCTGGATAAGGCGCGAGGCCTGCAGCTTGTTCGACTCCTCCTCGATGTGACGGAAGTTGGCCGCCTCGGCACGCTTGTCGCGCAGGCACTCCTCGTGGCTGTGGAGCACGATGTCGTCCTCGGTGATGCCTCCGGGTATCTCCTCCTTGCTGCGACAGAGGATGGCGGTTTGTTCAAATTGAAAATGGAGAATTGAAAATGGAGAATTAGCCTCTGGAGTGATGCCACCTTGCCGACCATGATTTTCAATTTTCAATTTTTCATTTTCAATTTGTTGCAATTGCCGCGCAATGGCAACGATAGGTTTCTCTCCCATGCCATAGACCAGGATGTCGGCACCGCTGTCGCAAAGGATGCTCCGGCGCACGCAGTCTTGCCAGTAGTCGTAGTGGCTGAGGCGACGCATCGAGGCTTCTATGCCACCGAGCACCACGGGCACGTCGGGGTAGAGTCGCTTGAGTATCTGGGTATATACGATAGACGGATATTCGGGACGCAGGTCGTGCCGCCCGTCGGGGGTATAGGCATCCTCGGAGCGCAGGCGTCGGTTGGCCGTATACTTGTTCACCATCGAGTCCATGCACCCGGCCGTGACTCCGAAGAAGAGGCGCGGACGCCCCATCTTGCGAAAGTCGCGCAGGTCATCCCTCCAGTTGGGCTGCGGCACGATGGCTACACGCAGTCCTTCAGCCTCGAGGATGCGCCCTATCACGGCAGCACCGAACGAGGGGTGATCAACGTATGCATCGCCCGAGAAGAGCACCACATCCACCTCATCCCATCCGCGCAGCTCCATCTCCTTGCGCGTGGTAGGGAGAAAATCCGTCAGTTGGGACATCACTCTTCAGCTTGCACTTGTTCGCGCCCCTCCATCCACTCTCCGTAGAGTGCCATGAGCGCACCCAATCCGAGTGCCTTCATGTTGTCGTGGTAGAGAACTTCGACACAGAGATTCAGCAAATCCTTGCATTCCTCCTGCGAGGCGATGAGAGAGCGCACGGTGAGCTTCAGCTTGTCGAGCACCTCCTCATCCACGATGCCGCTGCTGCCTACCAATCCTGTAAACAGCTGATACTTCTCTATGGTACACAAGTGTTCCTCACCGACAGCAATACTGCGCGTACCGCTCTTGTTTGTTGTGATAGTATACATAGTATATACGTTATACGAACAATTACATTTACTTCACCTCACTTCCCGGCTTCACCTCGCGCAGGAGCGATGTCACTGCTAGCGAGCCGTCGTAGTTCTCGGCACTGAGGATCATGCCCTCGCTCACGAGGCCGTTCTTGAACTGACGCAGAGCAAAGTTGGCAATGAAAAGAACCTGCTTGCCTACGAGCTCTTCGGGAGCGTAGTGCTCGGCAATGCCGCTCACGATGGTGCGGTCGGTGAGTCCGTCAGCAATCTTGAACTTGAGCAGCTTCTTCATCTTGGGCACGCGCTCACACTCGAGCACGGTGCCTACACGGATGTCGAGCTTCTCCCAGTCCTCGAACGATACGGTGGGCTTCACGGGGTTGGCCTTGTAGTTGGCCGCCTCATTGGCCTTCTTGATATCCTCAAGGCGCTGCATCTGTGCGTCGATGGCGCTGTCTTCAATCTTCTCGAACAGGAGTTCGGCCTTGCCGAGCTGATGGCCTGCAGCGAGCAGGTCGGTGCCGCCGAGCTGGTTCCACTC
>JAFQLT010000050.1 GCA_017396545.1 Bacteroidaceae bacterium
GTAAACTATGCCGAGGTATACGAGGTGGTGAGGCGCGAGATGGCTGTCCCGTCACAATTGTTGGAGCATGTTTGTGGCCGTATTGCTACGGCGCTGCTTGATGCTTTTGCTCCTTTGCAGCGTGTTCGTGTGAGTGTGACGAAGCGGAATCCTCCGATAGAGGGTGCCGGCTCGTGCGAGTCGGCTGTGGCGTTGACACTGGCGCGATAGCCGCAGCTAATTGCTTTTCCCGATAGCATCTGCGATGCCGTAGTGCTCCGTGTTCTCCCGTGCGGCATGAAGGAATCTGCTGATGGTAGGGTGGGAGAGGAATGACTGGGGTGCATCGTCGATGACTGCCTGTATCAATGGGGTTATGATGGGGCGTGGGAGGCCATTGCACAGCATGGAGAATCCGCATAGGCTCAGTGCGTTGTCGTAGTTCTTCCCGATGAAGTTGAGCACCAGGCTTTGCATCTCGTTGCGCAGTGCCTGATAGGTTGAATCAATGTGGCGTTGTATGGTGTATTGGTCATACCCGTTCATGATCATCTGCGCCTCGGTGCGTTCAAACTCGATGGCGCGGAGGTCGAGCTGATATTTGCGTGCGATGAATTTGTAGAGCGAGTCGTTGAGTGGCGTACCTTCTGCCTTGAGCTTGATGTTGCTGACGGTGATGTCTATCTTGCCCGGTTCGAGTATTATTGGCATCATGGGCTGCTCGTCGAGAAACAGCGTGGCTATCAGCGTGGAGTCAGTCTTTCCTCTCATGAGGAATTGCCCGTGCAGTATTTCGCATGAGTCCAATGTGTGCCATTCTCCGTTGTCCGAGGTCTTCAGGGTAATGGTTCTTCCGTCGATGTCCTGAATACTCGACGTGCCTTTTATCCTGTATCCCTTCGTGCAAGACAAAAGACAGGCGGCCATGCATAGTGTATATATCAGTCTCCCCATAGATGATTTGTGAAAACGGCACAAAGGTAAGAGGGATTCTTCAATATCGAAAGTATTTTAGGTTTATTTAAGGTTTTTCTTTCTCGTACTCTTGTGGTATGCGGAAAGCAGTGTAGAGCTCGAGCAGGCATCCTACCAACATGCACATAATCCATTCGTTATGCTTGCATGTGATCATGAGTATGCCGGTGAGCATCAGTGCTATGGCTCCTATGACCTGTTGGCGGCGGAGTCGGCGAAGTATGAAGTTGTTCCCGGTGTAGCGGTCGAGCATCTGCATGGCGCCAAACATGAATGATCCGGCGATGTATATGTAGGGTGCCCACGTCCATTTGGTGATATACAGGGCGGCTCCCATGACCAATAGTATACCGCCGATGATATAGATGGTTTGTTGTATCTTTTTCATGATGCTCATTTGATGATAAAGACCTCTTCGTTGGGGAGGTGCATGCCGTACTTTTCGCGTGCTATACGTTCAAGGTTGTTGCTGTCTTTGGCTAATTCCTGCAGCCCCTGTATGCTTTTGTCGCGCAGTGTTGTGTAGTGCTCTATCTCGCTTTTCAGGTTGTGTATCTGCCGGTGGTGGTGCAGGCGTTGCATCAGGTTGTTTTGGTCGAGGAAGCAGATGATCAGCAGGAATGCAGCAATGGTGACTGCATACTTGTGCCTTGCCACGGCGGTCCATAGGTCTTTTATTCTTTTCATGTGGCAAAGGTACGGGATTTAATTGGGAAAAATGCAAGTATGCTTGCTTTTTCGTTCGGCTTAGCTAAATTTCTCACGCTCAACCATACGAATTGATTTGTATTGTCTTCGCTAAATCGAATTTTTGCACTAATTTTGTGCTATCAATAAATCTTTGGATAAATGGATAACTTTATCGTTTCGGCCCGAAAGTACCGTCCGGCTACGTTTGATACGGTGGTGGGGCAGAAGGCGCTCATCGTGACGCTCAAGAATGCCATCCTCACCGGGAAGTTGGCACACGCCTACCTCTTCTGCGGTCCGCGCGGCGTGGGTAAGACCACCTGTGCGCGCATCTTCGCCAAGTCGATCAACTGCGAGCACCTCACTCCCGAGGGTGAGGCTTGCAACGAGTGTGAGTCGTGCCGTGCCTTCAACGAGCAGCGTTCCTATAATATACATGAGCTGGACGCTGCATCGAACAACTCGGTGGACGACATACGCGAGCTCATCGACCAGGTGCGCATCCCGCCCCAGATAGGCCGATACAAGGTGTTCATCATCGACGAGGTGCACATGCTGTCGACAGCGGCGTTCAATGCCTTCCTCAAGACACTGGAGGAGCCGCCACGCCACGCCATCTTCATCCTCGCCACCACGGAGCGCCACAAGGTGTTGCCCACCATCCTCTCGCGCTGTCAGATCTACGACTTCACGCGTATCGAGCTGAACGACATCGTGGAGCATCTGGCCAACGTGGCTGCCAAGGAGGGCGTGAAGACCGAAGAGGCTGCGCTGCACATCATAGCCCAGAAGGCCGATGGCGGTATGCGCGACGCGCTCTCGCTCTTCGACCAGATGGTGAGCTACACGCAGGGCAACGTCACCTACCAGGGTGTCATCGGCAGTCTCAACATATTGGATTACGACTATTACTTCCGCTTCACGGATCTCTTTCTGGAGCATAAGATCAGCGAGACGATGCTGCTCTTCGATGAGGTGCTGCGCCGTGGCTTCGACGGGGGCAACTTCATCACCAACCTCACCGCTCATCTGCGCGACCTGCTCGTGAGCCGTGAGCCGGCTACACTGCCGCTGTTGGAGGTGAGCCACGATGTGCGCGAGCGCTACCGCGAGCAGGCCCAGAAGTGCCCCGAGCGGATGCTGATACATGCCATCAAGCTGTGCAACGACTGCGACCTCAACTATCGCGCGAGCAAGAACAAGCGACTGCTCGTGGAGCTCACGCTGATACAGCTGGCACAGCTCACGGGCGACCCCGACGAGATAGGCTCGGGGCGTGGCCCTAAGAAGCTGAA
>JAFQLT010000051.1 GCA_017396545.1 Bacteroidaceae bacterium
GCTCTCGCGCAGGAACTCGGGAGAGAACAACAAGCGGAGCTTGCGGGTGGTGTCGTAGCCACGTTCCTTGAACAGCTTGGCATACTTCACGTACAAGCTACGGCAATAGCCTACGGGGATGGTACTCTTGATGACCATCGTTGCTTCGGAACCGCAATCAAGGACCTTGTCGATGACGCTCTCCACAGCAGAGGTATCGAAGAAGTTCTTCTGGCTATCGTAGTTCGTAGGTGCCGCGATGATGACAAAGTCTGCATCCTTATAGGCAGCCTCGGCATCGAGAGTGGCTACGAGGTTCAACTCTTTTTCAGCGAAGTACTTCTCGATATAATCGTCCTGGATGGGAGATACTCGACGGTTGATCATATCCACCTTTTCGGGGACGATGTCTACGGCCATTACTTCATTGTGTTGGGCTAACAGGGTGGCCATACTGAGACCTACATATCCTGTTCCGGCTACGGCAATCTTCATAGATTTGAGATTTTATGATTTTTGAATTATGATTTCTAATTTATGGCAAACGCGGGACTACAGCTTAGGAAGCAGTTGCTCTATCGAGCTGAGATAGGCTTCCACACCCCATCCTTTGCAGCAAAAACGACACTTGGCTCTAGTACCTTGAGGGTATGCCACACTCCTTGAGGTACTTGCACACCATAATGTCCTTCTCTCGGACACAACTCTTCACGTGCAATTTCACGAAAACCCTCTGCCTCCTCCTCATAGCATATCTCAATAAGACGTCCCTCGATGCATATAACCGTTTCAGAGGTGTCGACATGACGATGAATAGGTATCTCTGTACCTACCTCGAGAATGTTGAGCATACGCTGCGACTGGTCGTCAGGCGTGGTGCGCAAATCATAATGCACACGTTTACGCTCACTCTCTACAGCATGCTCGTGCATCTCTGCAAGAAATTTTGCATCAATCAACTTCATATCTGTAAGCGTCCAAAAATGACGTACCCCACTAAATGAATTGAAAGTTAGAATAGACGTTAACGATAACGATGACGCAAACCTCTATTAGTCGCCAAAACGTTGCTTCCTAGAAGCAGGGACGGAAGACTTCAATTCTTCAATAATTCGGTCCTTATCTGCAATTGACTGACGAGACTCATGAAGCAGCTCGGTAAGGGAAAGAACAAGAGCGTTCAAACGTTGCTGTTCCGCATTAGAAACACGCAACTCCTCACGGATAGCATCAAGCTGCCCCATAAGGTGCATAACAAAACGGCTCATCTCCTCAGAACTCATACCAACACACGGATTATAAGGGAGGTTATATTTATACGAAAACTCCTTAGGAAAGATAAACCTTTCGCCGTCGCAAGCCACGCTTTCATACCGCGTTGCCACCATCGGTCTTATACAAAAACCACAACACTCCTTTGTAAAGCTAAAGCTTCAGCCGTCGCAACCGATGCTTTCACACCGCATCGGCACTTGCACTGTACATAAGATATCAATTTTACTACAGTGCGAAGGTCTACATTTTTTCTATTTGCTGCAAGACGTCATTTTTGGACGCTTACTCTATAATTATTCTTCTTGCAAGATTTGTAAGATGACAAATGTACTAAAACGAAGCGTTCTACAAATTTATATCTCACATCTATGACCCACCTAAATCAAATTCTTTATCGATAATTGATGATAAATTCTGTGTGCGTACAATACTATCATAAATAGACATATCTTTACGACCATCACACATTTCACGAAGTGAACGCAATGGATAATTTCGATAAGTATCATGGCATTGCTCCAGTGCTGCCTTAAGCACACCTATTGCCTTTTCAAAGTCTCCATTAACGAAGAACTCGTATTCAGCCTGCATTGTTGAAGATATAACTTCCCGATGACTATCAAAAGATGACTGCATTTCATAAATCAGTCTAAAAAGGACATCTCTATTTGGACGCTCAGAACGCACTAAACAACGGAAATACGATTCTATATGATATGTATTAGTTGGATCTTTTTCATAACTTCGTTCTGCAAGTTCAAAAGCTTCATCATAGTTTCCTAGTTTCATACATACAATAACCATCTCATGCTCGGCTTTAGAAGCATATGTTGCTTCATCCTGCACAAATTTCAAGGCTTCACTATAATAAGATTTCGCCTTTTCATATTTCTGCGTTTGTCTATAGTAAAAACCATACAAAAAATTGTATGAATATGGGGTATTCTCGAAATATTTTACTTCTTCAAAAAAACGTGGATTTCTTTTACGACAAAGAGCACAACATAACCAATAACTAATACTTCGAATAACATCCTCATAGACATCACGATGATACCCTTTAAGAATTCTATCTGCAAGAGAAATCACATTATCGTCGTGTCTAGTATAATACTCTTCTATTATGACTTTTAATACGAAAGAAGGTATTAAATAACGTTCATCAACTTTTGCATCTCTATTCCTTAAGATTTCCTTGGCCGCATACAATCGATAAGATATATCTGATATCTTATCATCCGTATTTGTTATAACCTCAGTCGTCTTCTCCCTCAACTTAATTTTATACGAAGTATCCAATTTGAATCTATTACGCTTTACATAGTCAACTATCGCAGGAGTCAAACATATATATTGATTACCTGCGCCGAATGATTCTGTCAAAGAATAATAATGAAAACGTTCCAAAACATCCGCAATATCCTCTCCACAAATATTGCATAAATAATCATAACTTATAAATTCAAAATAAGATAATAATATCAATATTTGAAAAGTTCTATTATCCTTTTTCAATTCATTGATAATTGCATAATAGTTATAGTCAAACTTACTAATAATATCTTCTACTTTTTTCTTAGCAATTACTAAATTCCCATTTTTAATCGTATCTACAGCAAATATCACTTGTTCTGGATAACCTGTAAATTTTCTTGTAAAAAAGTCTATATCAATCGTATTAATTTCCAAATTCTTTAATGATGCATATGCTTTAAACAAGGTACTCATATCAGATATTCCAAGTGGATGTATCTGAAGGGAAATTACACTAGGGAACAATTCATTAATATTTGGACGAGGTGTAAAACGAGAAGCTATACTAAAATGCAAATGAGGTTTTAAAGATTTATGCTTAATTATATCAACAAACCATTCGGTTAATCTTCCATCATTACGTACAATGCATCTGTCATCATTTATAACTATATGTTCTTTGAGTTCTTGTAAACAATTTAATAACGTAACTGAAATATTTACAGCGTCTCTCTTATCTCTTATTCTATCCAATAGTTCATCATAAGTATAAACTTCAACTATATCGTTTATCTGTATAACAAACTCATGAATACTATCCTTATCCGTAAGTCTAATTTCAATAAGATCAGAAGGATTATCACATAAAGACAATTTGTTAGACACAAACTCTCTCAAAAGGCGTTTTCTACCAATATGTGATAATCCCGAAACGATTACACTTGATTTCTTTTGGTCAAAATCCATATAAAAAGATTCTTCCAAATTATGCAATTCACGTTCTCTTCCTATAAATAACTTTTCCTTAGTTTTTAATGTTGGAAATTGTTCCCAAATACTACGCATAATCTTTTTCCTCATTAATCTTGCCAACTGCCTAGGATGTACAAAAGAGTTAGTTAAATACGCTTTCTTTATCCAAGGTTTTATCTTAGGATTATCTATAGATACATCCTCATCAATTATTATAGGACAAAAAACAATCTTCCCCTCATCAACCCTATCACGCACATATCCTAATTCAGCAGATACCCAATCAGAAGACAACGCCTCTTTTGATATTAAATAAAGAAAAAAATTACATTCATCTATACAGCGTCTAATCTCACTCCAAATCTCTTCGCTACTTTCAAAAGAGTATTTATCAACAATAGTATAATCATATCCTACTGCGTCCAAAAACTCTTCAACATAAGGTTTCTGTACACTACTATGCGATATAAAAATTTTCTGACTCATTGACAAATGTTAATTACCTATTATAATAAAAATAGAACTATAACAAAACGAGAAGCAATAAATAACAGACCTTCTAAAAAGGCAAATCTTCAATCAAGGATTCACTCATAAGAGTAATCATATCATCGCTCCATTCTTCTGGCTTAAAATAGATAAGGTTATCATCATCATCAAATATACGACCTTTTATTGTAAGAATGTACTTCTCATTATTAGAATCATCGATCTTTTCATATACATTCCCATCATCCGTAGTCTTTCTAAAACCTCTTGCCTGCAATAGATTTGCCAAGTCATTATAATTTTCGATATAAAACTTATATCTTATTTTAAACATGTCCTTCAGCGTCTTTATAATAGGGTGAGAAGTTTTAATAATCTCTTTCAGTCCTTCTTGCTTATCTTGGTTTGTATTTTGAATATAATCAACCAATTTCTTTAATGTGTCTGCTGTCGTATTGATATCCTTAATAATATTGGTTTCACGATATTTCTGCTCATCAATAAAATACTGTTTCATCAAACCGGCAAATTGTTCTCGCAAATAAGAGGTTATATCATCTGCCGTCTCAAAATCCTTTATATTATTATTGTTAGGTAGAGCCTTTATTTCCTCAATAAAACGATAGATATTAGGATTATCTACATATTTATATTCTATTTCCTTGTCTTTATTCAGCAAATAAGTTTCGTACTCAATAAAGACATTCTTTTCTATGAATATAAATACATGCTTGTTCTCTTTCAAAGCAGTTTTAAGTTCCATATTTGATATCGAACGAGCTTTATCCCCTTCACTTGATGTTCCAAAACGACTACCAATGATAGATATTAATATATCTACATTTTCAATTTCTTTATAACAATATTTTTCCAATGATTCGGTCTTTCCATAAGGAACATCCCCAGTCTCATTTCTAACAGGTTCATATCCTAATACACGTAAAAATTTATCCAATTCCAAACGAACCAGACGCAAATCATAGAAGGTCGAACTAATAAATACTCTAGGTTTTGACATTGTACACAAAAATATATCAATTAGTTATACTTATTCTCTACATTCTATTATTATCGGATTATCCTCTAATTCCCAGTCAGAATAATCATGTCCTTTCGCGAAAGTCAGTATAATTTCCAAACGCTTAAATAAGTCCAAAAATTCTACAACTGAAAGATTCTTTTCAAGCTTCAAAGTAACAGCCTTACGTTCATCCGATTGATGGTCTATACAAATAAAACTCACTGACACATACTCAGAATACCCTGAGTAAAAATGCACACCTATAGGTTCGTAACGGTCAACATCAACACCTTTATCCTCTAGATAATCACTCAACAAAGCATAATCACTTATATCAGCGGCTACTGTACCACGATAATCATTGTATTGAACACTTGCTTTCATATTTCTATCAGATTTAACAATTCCTTAAGATACATCTTGGCACTTAGTATAGAATCATTTCGTGCCCTGATCGTTCGTATTCTCCCCAACCATAGCATTTTCAGACTTTGTGAACTGCGATTTATAGAGTTTCTCAAGTTGATCCTTATAGCCTCCCCATAACTCTTCCATCATAGTGAGTTTCTTTTTCAACACCTGATTTTCTTCATGCAATTGATGCTCTTTATTCATAAAGCTTTCCAATTGCTTTTTTATATCTTCACCTATCGAACATTTTCCATTTGAAGATTCCAGCATTTTCTCCTTTGAAGCTTTACATATCCTATACCATTCAACACCATATTTGGCTATTATGTAAATTGCGAAAACAGCACAAATACATATCGTTAAAAGTGTTACAAAGCAAGGAATACTGTTCACTACATCATACCACATTGATTGGGGGGCACAACATTTGCTGCATGTAAGAATTTGTGTCATCATAAGATATGTGTTTTATTTGTTGTTTGCGTACTTTATCATGTATATCTTGTCGGACTCCTCTTCGTTTTTCCCACACTCAATCAGCACATCGGCATTGAACAGCCGCAAGAACTCATTGGCGGCATTAGAGCCTGACGTATGTACGAAAAGTTTGGTGATGAACCGGGACTTTTCATCCTCGTAGGGCATAAAGTCATAGGGCCATGGTTCACCTTGCGGTTTACTCTGATTATCTTTTGCTCTCTCGCGGATAATATCTGATACTACACGATATATACTGTCCTGCTCGTTGGAGAACTGCTTACATAAAAACTCCATAATACTCTCTACAAGATATCCAGGTTTGAACATCAAGGTTGCCAAATCGTGCTTCTTGATTACGACATCTATTTCTTGCCGTGGAAAATGACTGAGAGCGACATCAATCTCGGTATTGTAGTTGCGCAACAACAAATAAAGTTTGTTTATCTTTGTATAGAGTTCCTCGTTGTTGTAAAAAGCATCGAGGTGGATGTTCTCTACAGGAACCTTCAACTTCAGCAGATGCTCCTCGGATGGAAAGCATTTATCATAACCAAAATGCTCGAGCTTGGTCTTGATGGCATAGGTAACCACCAAATTGCGATACAAATGGCGCACAAGGTCTATCAAAAGGCCTTTCTGCGTTTCAAGGGAGATGCGTTGGGTATTATCTTGAGTGGCCAACGTGTGTTTCTCCGTACGATCCTGCGACTTAAAAGTTTTCCTCGCATAAATCATCGCAACAAAACTGGTGATGAGTGCAAGGATAGCAACCGAAAGGGTGGTCCAATCGTATCCACACAACGCTGTATTGGCCGCAGTATCAGATGTGTGTGTGCAGATACTGCTAATGCCATCAAGCATTACCTTTGATGCTGTTTCCAATGTTGGACTTGTAAACAATGAATCCATACAATAACTATTAGTGTAAGCACCTAAATAATAGAGAATCAGCCTAACACGCACTGCGCATACGGAGACGATAACGAAAACGAGAAGCACAAAGTGCTTAATTATGAAACGTGTTCGACGCCCGAACCTTTAGGTCGCTGGCCGAAGGGAAAAGCAAGGGGCTAAAGTCAATTCTCAATTATGAATTATGACTCCTAATATAGGAGAACGCGGGACCTACTGCTTAGAAGGCAGTAGGTCTATCGAGCTGAGCACGAATATTTATCGCATACAGACTGCGCAGACTTACACAGAAGAATACTTGCTTCACTCGCGTTGACCTCTGGCTTGCAACGTTAATTACGCATCCAGCACTTCGTACTTGGAGCACTTGCTCTTGTACTCGGGGACGATCTCCTTCATGATCTTGACGATGGCCATGTCGTCGAAGGTGTGGGAGGCTTCGAGGAGACGGGATTCGTTGGCGCAGGCTTCCTCGTAGTCGTATTCGCGCACGGAGGCGATCATGATCTTCGGATGGTGGGTGGGCTTGGTCTGCTCGGCATCGTTGAGGACCTCTTCGTAGAGCTTCTCGCCATCGCGGAGGCCGGTGAACTGTATCTCCACGTCCTGGGCACCGGAGAGCTTGATCATGCGCTTGGCGAGGTCGACGATGCGGACGGGAGCGCCCATGTCGAAGACGAAGATCTCACCGCCCTTGCCCATGGTGCCGGCCTCGAGGACGAGCTTGCAGGCCTCGGGGATGAGCATGAAGAAGCGGATGATGTCGGGATGGGTGACGGTGATGGGACCGCCCTTGCGGATCTGCTCCTTGAAGATGGGGATGACGGAGCCGTTGCTGCCGAGGACATTGCCGAAGCGGGTGGTGACGAACTGGGTGATGCCCTGGACACGCCCCTCGACGATGGCCTTGTTGAGCGACTGGCAGTAGATCTCGCAGATGCGCTTGCTGCAACCCATGACATTGGTGGGGTTGACGGCCTTGTCGGTGGAGATCATCACGAACTTGCGGGTGCCGTACTTGACGGCGAGGTCGGCAATCACGCGCGTACCATATATATTGTTCTGCACGGCAATGCCGGGGTTGTCTTCCATCATGGGAACGTGCTTATAGGCAGCGGCATGGAAAACGTAGTGGGGGCGGTGGGCAGCGAAGATGCGCTCCATGTGCTCGGCATTGGAGATGCTGCTGACGATGGTCTCGCACTGGATATCGGGGAAGCGACGGGCCATCATGAGACGTACGTCGTGCATGGGGGTCTCGGCCTGGTCGATGAGAATCATCGAGGCGGGACGGAAGAGGGCTACCTGACGTACCATCTCGGAACCGATGGAGCCTGCGGCACCAGTGATAAGGATGACCTGACCACGGAGCTGGGCAGCGATGGCGTCCATATCGACCTCTATCTTCTCGCGCGGCAAAAGGTCTTCGATATCGACCTCGCGGAGGTTGCGGTGGGTGAGCTCGGAACTGCCGTCCCACTCCTCGGCGGCGGGCATCATCATCACCTTGATACCTGCGGAGAGGAAGGCATCGATCATGGTGGTGTTCTTACGGAAGAGCTCGCTCTTGAGGGGCGACACGAGGAGGGTCTTGACACCGAGCCGCTTCATGGTATCGGCAATGCCCTCGCCATTGGTGTAGACCTTCTTGCCCATCAGCGTAGCGTTCTTCATCTCATTGGTATCGGAGATGAAGGCTACGAGGCGATACTCCTTGTCCTTGATGGAGGTGATGCTATTGGCAAGGCTGATACCACCGGCCTTGGTACCGTAGATGGCTACGGGAGTGGCATCGTCGACACGAAAATTGTCGAACAGGCGCTTCACGAAGAGGCGCTCGAGCCACATCAGAAAGGTGGTTACCAGGAAGGTGATGGAGATACCCAAGACATCGGGCATAAACAGCACCGACGAGGGGAGCAGCCAAGAGACCAGCATCATAAGCAACGAACCGACCACGGTGGCAAGCACGACATGATAAAGGTCTACAAACGAGGAGTAACGTATGATGCCCGAGTAGGTACGGAACATACGGAAAGAAACTATAAACAGCAACACCGTAACCAAGCCCCCCCCCGTGACAAGCGGCAATGAGGTGGCAAGCGCCAATCCACCCAACTCGAGCAAGCACCCCAAGTAATAGGCAAACAATACAATGAGGGAATCCAAGATAAGTACTCCCCAATAGGGAAGGGCCTTCTTGGAGAAATACCAACCGGTAAGATTCAATAATAGTCGGTGCATCATAATTGTTATATTATAATAGGTATTCAATGCTCTGCCGACAAGGCAGACATATGTACAAAATGGGTGCAGCCAGACTTGTAACCCATAGATCACAAATCTGGAAGCTACGCTACGGAGGTAGCGCAAACCCCTAAAGGGATATACTATAAGAAGCCAGTACTACTCGAGTACCTTGAGGCAGCCATGGCTGATGTCGACTATGACAACAGCGGCAATGCCGGGCACAAGCACTGCAACATGGTGCTTGCGCTTGCCCTCCATTTTGATGAAGGTGCCCTCGACCCCATCGAAGGTGCCACCGATAATCTGCACAGGAGTACCCTTCTCGAGATTCACCTCGGAGGGTTGCAGGTATACGAGCTTCTCATTGTAAGTGTCGCATACCTGGATGAAATGATCCATCTGGCGGTCGGGAACGATGATGGGAACACGATGCCCCGCCTCGGGCCGGGTGAGGTATTGCAGGTAGGTAACCTCGGACTTCAATGCCTGTATAGCACTGCGGGTGGTATAGGCAAACAGCAAATTGCTGATGGCCGGCACGAGCCTACGCTCCTTGCCATGCTTGCCATCGCTCACCGCATCGTAACGCATGGGTATGAAACAGCGCACCGAGCGGGACTCGAGAAAATCTTTAGCCTTCAATGAACGACCAAACGTGGCGCTCATGGCAAACCATACAGCAGGCTCTTGCATAGCAGGGCAATGCAGCAATAAAAGGCAATAAGAAAAGAGTTGAAGAATCCCTTACAGGATCCCTACAGCGTATTCTCTTGGCTCCCCGAAACTATGACAAAGTCATCGTTTTCAGGCAATTACAATCAAACAGCCAATCAATACATGCTGTACTCATCGTACAAGAAGTTGAATGTAGCCCCATCAGAAAGGCATACATACGGAGACAAAATTAAGACTTATTTTAATATATCACAAACAAAACTGAGATTTTCTTAACCTTAACAAATAAAAACGGCATTGTCTTCGCCAAATCGAAAAATTGCGTTACCTTTGTATTTCCAAAAACAAAACAGGTAAACATAACTCTACGGACATGAGCAACCAACGTTACATGATGCGCGGTGTATCGGCCTCAAAGGAGGATGTGCACAATGCCATCAAAAACATCGACAAAGGCATATTCCCCAAGGCATTCTGCAAGATCATCCCTGACCTTCTGGGCGGTGATGAAGAGTACTGCAACATCATGCATGCCGACGGTGCAGGCACCAAGTCGTCGCTTGCCTACCTCTACTGGAAGGAGACGGGCGACCTGGGCGTGTGGAAGGGCATAGCACAGGATGCACTGATCATGAATATCGACGACCTGCTGTGCGTGGGCGCTACAGACAATATCCTCGTATCGTCGACCATCGGGCGCAACAAGCTGCTGATACCGGGCGAGGTGATATCGGCCATCATCAACGGTACGGACGAGCTGCTGGCCGAGCTGCGCGAGATGGGTGTGGGCGTATATGCTACCGGTGGCGAGACGGCCGATGTGGGCGACCTGGTGCGCACCATCATCGTGGACAGCACCGTGACCTGCCGCATGAAGCGCAGCGATGTCATCGACAACGGCAACATACAGGCCGGCGATGTCATCGTAGGACTGGCATCGTATGGACAGGCCACCTACGAGAAGGAGTATAACGGCGGTATGGGAAGCAACGGACTGACAAGTGCCCGCCACGACGTATTTGCCAAGTACCTGGCCGAAAAGTACCCCGAAAGCTACGACCGTGCCGTACCCGACGAACTGGTATACTCGGGCACCAAGCACCTGACTGATGCCATTGAGGGAAGTCCGCTCGATGCAGGAAAGCTCGTGCTGTCACCGACACGCACCTATGCTCCCGTCATCAAGCAAATCCTCAACGAGATGCGCCACGACATACACGGCATGGTACACTGCTCGGGCGGTGCACAGACCAAGATACTGCACTTCATAGACAAGCTGCATATCATCAAGGACAACATGTTCCCCGTGCCACCCCTCTTCAAGACCATTCACGAGGAGAGCCACACCGACTGGGCAGAGATGTACAAGGTATTCAATATGGGTCACCGTATGGAGATATACCTGCCTGCCGACAAGGCACAGCGCATCATCGAGATCAGCCAGAGCTTCGGCATCGACGCCCAGATTGTAGGTCGCGTGGAGGCGAGCGACAAGAAGCAGCTCGACATACACAGCGAGTTTGGCGATTTCCATTATGAATAAATAGACAACGGACAACGGACGATAGTCTACGACGATAAAGCCTCAGCGATGCTGGGGCTTTATTTTTATTGATGTAGAGGGGGCACTATCGTCAACGTTTGCTACCCCTTCTCCTTGACCATCATCACGCATTGCTTGCAGTCGAAGGCGAGAGCAAAGCGCTTACCGTCGGCCGAAACCAAGGTGTAGGGTTCGCGGTAGGGCGAAGGCTTGCCACCACGATGCGGGCACCACCCCATCGCATAGCGCAGGCAATGCCGACAAAACATCAGCGTGGCACTACGCGGCGGGTCGAGTTCGTAGGCTGGAGCTATAGCTACGGCTCCTCGGTTGCGGTAGAAATCGGCAGCACGATGGTTGGCCACGTTGGCAAGATAACTTAATTGAATATTGAAACTTGAAAGTTGAGAATTATTGCCAACCGGCTGATTATCCTTTGCTTTTTCATAGCCTATACGACTTACTTTCAATTTAGAATTTTCAACGTTCAATTTCCGTGCTCTCCCAAACGCCTCTACGGCTGTACGGCGCATATCGGCCAATACGGAAGAGGGGATGAACCAGTTGTCGGTGAAGTCTACCGTTACCTGCCTGGCTACCAGAATGGTGCCACCGAGCTTGGCCAGCTGTGCCTCGATGCCGGCACGCTGTTCGGTACGGGCGAGTTCCTTGTCGCGCGCAAAGTTGACCGTGATGCCCAGCCCCTCCTCATCGGTAAAGGTCAGCGAGAACCCGAAAGGGATATCGCGCAAGCATATATATATAGGTATACGGCGTTCGGCCGAGGAACGGGAGAGCAGCTGTTCGAACTCCTGGTCGTAGTTGCGGAAGAGCGGTGTGCGCGCACCGAGCATACGCGGCATCTCCTTGGGATAGAGACGAGTGCCCTCTACCCTATTGACACGGAAGCCCTGCAGCTGACCACAGTCGTCGATAAAGCATACTCCGTCACCATTGTGCAATGCCTTGGACGATGATACCGCAATATAGTTGCGCCCGACCTCCCTGACATGACCGATAGGTTCGCCCACCGACTTGGGGGTGGCAAAGGAGTAGACCTCGGAACGGTGCCCGGTAAGGAAATAGTCGGTGAAGCCCCGGTTGAAACTCTTGTCGAGCTGCGGAGTGAAGGTATAGCTGCTCACGCCCTTCGACGAACGTCTGTACTCAGGCCGTCGGGCAAGGATGGCATCGATGGCCTGGCGATAATAGGCGGTGACATTCTTGACATACGACACATCCTTGAGGCGGCCCTCGATCTTGAATGAACACACACCGGCATCCATCATAGCCTCAAGGTGCGCACTGCGGTTCATGTCCTTGAGCGAGAGCAAGTGACGGCCACGCTCTATGACACGTCCATCGGCATCGACGAGGTCGAACGGGAGGCGACAGAACTGTGCACACTCGCCTCTATTGGCACTGCGCCCGAAGCAGGCTTGCGAAGCGTAGCATTGCCCACTATAGCTCACGCAGAGCGCACCATGCACGAAGGCTTCAAGGGGTACGGGGCAGGCACGGTGAATGGCCTCTATCTCCTTGAGTGAGAGTTCACGGGCCAGCACTACTTGCGAGAAGCCGTTGGCATGGAGAAACTGTACCTTCTCGGGCGTGCGGTTATCGGTCTGCGTACTGGCATGGAGCGCTATGGGCGGAAGGTTCATCGTGAGCAATGCCATATCCTGTACGATGAGTGCATCGACACCTATGCGGTAGAGCTGCCACACGAGACGCTCCACCTCGGCCAGCTCGTCGTCATAGATGACGGTATTGAGCGTCACGTATACCTTGGCACCGAACTGATGGGCGTACTCAGCCAATTGCTGCAGGTCGTCAAGCGAATTGCCCGCAGCAGCACGAGCTCCATATTTGGGAGCACCTATATATACGGCATCGGCACCATGACGGATAGCTTCGACACCGCACTCGAGGTTCTTGGCAGGGGCGAGGAGTTCGATATTCACTGGATGTCCTCCAATCTGTAGGGTGTAGCCTGGTATACGTAGTAGTTGAGCCAGTTATTGAAAAGCAGGTTGGCATGAGCACGCCATGTCACCAAGGGAGGTTGCGAGGGATCATCGTTGCGGTAATAGTGCTTGGGCATCTCAATGGGAAGCCCCTTGGCCAAATCGCGCCTGTACTCTGTATCAAGGGTCAGAGGAGAGTACTCGGAGTGCCCTGTAAGGAATATCTCCCGGCCTCCCCGCGCCATCACCATATATACACCGCTCTCCTCGCTCTCGGCCAGAATGTCGAGCTCGGGGTTACGGAGGATATCTTCGCGGCGCACCTCAGTATGACGGCTGTGAGGAATATAGAACTCATCGTCGAAACCACGGAAGATAGGCAGCTCCGGCTTGCTGACACGATGCTTGAAGATACCGAACATCTTCTTGCCAAGCGGATACTTGGGTATGCCATAGTAGTGATACAACCCCGCCTGTGCTGCCCAGCAGATATAGAGCGTGGAGGTAACGTTGTGGCGGGCCCACTCGAAGATTTCAGTCATCTCTTCCCAATAGCTCACCTCCTCGAAGTCCATGTGCTCTACAGGGGCTCCTGTGATGATGAAGCCGTCGTACTTGTGGTGACGCATCTCCTCAAAGTCGGTGTAGAAAGCCTTCATGTGCTCTACGGGCGTATTCTTCGAGGTATGGCTCTTCACCTTCATGAAGCTAAGCTCTATCTGCAACGGTGAGTTGGAGAGCAAGCGGACAAGGTCGGTCTCGGTGGTAATCTTGAGTGGCATGAGGTTGAGCACGGCTATGCGCAACGGACGGATGTCCTGCGATGAGGCACGTGTAGTATCCATCACGAAAATGTTCTCCTGCTTCAGCAGATCTATGGCGGGCAGCCTGTCAGGGAGTGTGAGTGGCATATATATAATAGATGTATATTGTTTTGTACAACATTATTCCATATCATCATCCAGCGAGGTATCACCGATAGAGAGTATATCGGCCGACTCTTCTGCCGGCAATTCCTGTACCTGCCGGAGCTTGCGCTCGATGGCTCGCGTGCGCTTGCCTATGACTTCGTCCAATTGTGAGCCTGCTGTCTCGAGGTTCTTCTGCACCTTTTGCAGCATACCGCCAAACTTGCCGAACTCGGTCTTCACGGCAGCAAGCACGGTCCATACCTCGCTCGAGCGTTTCTCGATGGCCAGTGTGCGGAATCCCATCTGCAGGCTGTTGAGGATGGCTCCTAAGGTAGTGGGACCAGTGACAATGACGCGGAACTCGCGCTGCAGCTGCTCCACCAATGCCGTGCGGCGGATGACCTCGGCGTAGATGTTCTCGAACGGGAGGAACATGATACCGAAATCGGTCGTATAGGGAGGGTCGAGGTACTTGTCGCGTATGTCACGTGCCATCTTCTTGACAATCAGTTCGAGCTGACGCGAAGTGGCGTTAATCTGCTCTATATTTCCAGCTTCATAGGCATCGAGATATTGCTCATAGGCATCTTTGGGGAACTTCGCGTCGATGGGGAGATAGACGCACTCTACGCCATCGTCCTTGCCTGGAAGCTTGACGGCAAACTCCACGAACTCGGTACCCTTCTTCTTGGTCTTGACATTGGCTTCGTACTGCTCGGGGCTGAGCATCTGCTCCAACAGGGCGGCAAGCTGTACCTCGCCGAATGTGCCGCGTGTCTTCACATTGGTGAGCACACGCTTGAGTCCGCCAACATCCTGTGCCAGACTCTTCATCTCGCCCAATCCCTGCTGCACATTCTCGAGCTGGGTACGCACCAGTTCGAACGACTGCCCTATACGCTCATTCAGCGTCTTCTGCAATTTCTCTTCCACCATGAGGCGCATGTCGTCGAGCCGCTTCTCAGTAGACTTTACCAACTGCTCTTGCTGACGGGTCATGGCCTCCAACTTCTCGCGCTGCAGTTCGTTGGTGGTAAGCAGGTTGCGATTCAAGGTTTCCTGTATTTGCTGCAACTGCATAGCTTGGTTTCCTGCTATTTCCTTGCGCAGCTCCTCTACCCTACTGCTCAGCTCCATGCGGTTCTCGGTGAGCTGCTCGCGCATGGTTCGAGTCAGTTCCTCGCGCACCATCTGTATCTGTCGCATAGCCTCGGCAGCCTGGTCAGCAAGCAGACGGCGCAGCTCCTCTTCATACCGCGTCTCACGCCTATGTGTCCGCCTCAACAAAAGAAGCAGAGAGGCAATGAACAACAGGAGAAGCACCCCCTGCAATATAACAATGATAGTCTCCATGTACAACTATATATACACTATTCTTTTCGAACCACAAAAATACACAGAATAATCCGAAACTCCCAACCCCCCAATCAGAATAATTCACTATAACCTGCACATATAGGTGTATATCACCATGTAGGGGACGGCATGCCGTCCCCTACACTGTGATACTAACTGTCAGGTCAGAAATCACTGATTCATGATTTTCTCTATTTCTTCCAGTTCTTTTCCCATGTTCAGGATGTAGTAGCAGTTATACAGGCCCGAAGTCCATACTGTTTTTCTTTCAGGATCGGTACCATCGTCCATAGCTCTGAGCTTCTCAAACATCGGCAAGGCCAGTCTGTAATAGTCCTTCATCTTCTCCTGAGACTCCTTGAAGGCCTTGCTGCGGAAATTCAGGCTTGCAGAAGACTCGCTAACCTGCTGTGCCAAGTCGCTATAGCAGATACCCAAGTTGTGATATGCATTTGCATAACCAGGGTCTTGCTCTATGACAATCTTATACTCCTCAATAGCCTTGTCGTACTCCTTCATAGTCTGATAAAGGTATCCCTTGACATAACGGAATATGGGCTGAGGATTCTTGGCTATCATCTCATCGGCAAAAGCCATCAGCTCCTCGTTCTGGTTCTTGTTTACATAACATGAGATGAGGTTACTGTAATAATACTGATCCTCCGGAGCTCTTTCAACACCTGCCTTAAGGAGTTCGATCCACTTCACTGAATCGCCCATATTCAGATAGGACTGGGCCTCCAAGCGATATACGCTTGCCACCACATCAGGGTCTTGCGACTGCTTGGCCAGGTCAATGTTGGTCAATGCCAATGCATAGTCTTCAATCTGAAGTCCCGCCTGCACTGAGTTGAAGGCTGCATAATCTACCAAATACTCATCGGTAGCCGGTGTGATGTTATACTCAGCAAGCATGGGAGCACTGGCTGTAGATATATATTGCGAGAAGTATTTGTGCGCATCCTTATACTGCCCCATATTGTAATAGTATATGCCGGCAACAAGCAGATTGACACGATTTGTGTATATCTGCTCCTTGTTTGCTTCACGATACTTGACTACCACATTACCTTTTGCATTGGGCAACTGCTCCAGCTCATCACATTTAATATAGTAATCGCACATCTTTGACAAAGAGCCATAGAACAGGTCGGGATTCTCCGGTGTAGCTTCGGGGTTCTCCAGTTTTCTGAGATAGAGCTTCTCATTCTCCATATCATAGAAACGCTTCTGAATCTGTCCGGCAGTATTCCAGGTGTCGGGGTTCGATGCTGTATGCTTGTTTTCCATGGCGCTCTCAATGAGCGTATTGGCCCGATTGATGTCGCCATCGGGAGCGATAAGGATAGCTTGAGCCTCCTTGAGCACCTTGTTTGCTGCCTTAATCTCTGCCTTGAGTGCCTTTGCAGCGGCCTTGGCTGCCTTGGCTGCAGCCTTGGCATCGTCCTGTGCAAAAGTGATAGATACAGCCATTACAGCTGCTGCGACGAATAATAATACCTTTTTCATAATGTCAATGATTTAGTGATTATTGATTACTTTTATATAAGTTTTATTCATTAGATTGTTCGGTAGCATCCGGGGAGACAGAATTTTCCAAATTCTCAGACTGCTCCACTACCGGAGCCTCGCCCTCTACGACCTCTGCTTCCTGTACCTCAGGTTCCTCTGTCTCTGAAGTCACCTTACATACCGAGCTGATCTGGTCGTTGCGCTTACCGAGGTTGATGAGTCGTACGCCCTGTGTAGCACGGCCCTGGATACGCACGTCAGCCACTTTCAGACGGATTACCACGCCCGACTTGTTGATAATCATCAAGTCATTGTCGTCGGTCACAGTCTTGATAGCCACGAGCTTACCGGTCTTCTCGGTGATGTCGAGTGTCTTCACACCCTTACCACCACGGTTGGTTATGCGATACTCTTCCACATCGCTGCGTTTTCCATAGCCCTGCTCCGATACCACCATGATGTTCTCGTACTCGGCATCGTTGATTACAATCATGCCTACTACCTCGTCTTGACCATCCTCATCGAGTGTCATACCGCGAACACCGGTTGCTGTACGGCCCATCTCACGCACCACGCCTTCATGGAAGCGGATGGCGCGACCATTCTTGTTGGCCAATACGATTTCGTTGTCACCGTTGGTCATTGCTACCTCAATCACGCGGTCGTCTTCACGAATGGTGATGGCATTCACACCATTGGTACGAGGACGTGAGTAAGCCTCAAGGCAAGTCTTCTTCACCACGCCGTTCTTGGTACAGAACATCA
>JAFQLT010000052.1 GCA_017396545.1 Bacteroidaceae bacterium
CAGCCTTATCGATGAGCCCCTCACCAGCCTCACCATAGACAAGGCTACGGCCACGCTCACCGAAGGGGAGACACTCACACTTACCGTGGCCACAGCACCCAGCTATGCTACGGACCACTCGGTGACATGGAGCAGCAGCGATGAGGCGGTAGCTACAGTAGATACCAACGGAAAGGTAGAGGCCATCGCTGCCGGAACGGCCACCATCACTGCCACAGCCAATGACGGCAGCGGACTGACGGCAACATGCAAGGTAACCGTGCAGAAGAAGATGGCGGACAGAATCTCCAATACAGCTGACACTGTATTCCGCGTACAGAATCAAAAAGGCAGCATCAGCATCCTGGGACTCGCCAAGGGAACCGTAGTGAGCGTATATGACATTGCCGGGCAGATGATTGCTACAGCTACAGCCACAGGCCCAACGGTAACCTTCGATACGAAACGAATCGGAGCAAATACAGTCATAGTAAAGGCTGGCAACAAATACATGAAAGTAGTGCTGTACTAAGAATTATTAGGGTAGACGCATAGGAGCATCATCTATGGCAAAGCAAGAAGTAACATACGACAGCATCATCAAGGAGATTAACTCGCGGCAGTTTGCTCCGGTGTATTACCTGATGGGTGAGGAGCCCTACTATATCGATCGCCTATCGGACTATATCGCAGAGAATGTGCTCACGGAGGAAGAACGCGGATTCAACCAAATGGTCATCTACGGACAGGACACAGATATAGGCAGCATCATAGCTGCAGCCAAGCGATATCCGATGATGGCAGAGCATCAGGTGATCATCGTGAAGGAAGCCCAGACACTGCGCAATATAGAGGAGCTGGCGTATTACCTGCAGAAACCACAGCCAACGACAGTACTCGTATTTTGCCATAAATACGGAACCATTGACCGGCGCAAAAAGGTAGCGGTGGAGGTGGAGAAGGTGGGACGTCTGTTCGAATCGAAGAAGTTGAAGGACACCATGCTCCCTAGCTTTATCAGCAACTACGTTCGTTCCAAGGGAACGGCAATCGATGTGAAGGCAGCAGGTATGATGGTCGAGAGCATAGGGGGCGACCTCAACCGTTTAGCCAGTGAACTGGACAAGCTCATTATAGCCAAACCCCAAGCAGATCAACCCATCACTCCCGAACTGGTGGAAGAATGCGTAGGCATCAGCAAGGACTACAACGTGTTTGAGTTGAAGAACGCGCTCATGGTAAAGGATGTAGTGAAAGCCAATACGATAGCTAAGTATATGGAGGACAACAAGAAAACCTTTGCTATGCCCATGGTACTGACCATGCTCTTTAACTTCTACGCTAACCTGATGATGGCATACTATGCCCCCGACAAGTCGGACAATGGTATCGCTGCTTACCTTGACTTGCGTAATACATGGCAGGCCAGGGAGTACCAGACGGCTATGCGCTACTATACGGCAAGGAAAGTGATGTATATCATCAGTGATATCCGCAAATATGATGCACTGTCGAAAGGCTACGGTGCCAATGCCACGGACAAAGGACTATTACGCGAACTTATATATCATATACTGCATTGAACTCAGAGACAATGCTAATTCAATGAGACCGACTTCTTGATTTCTTTGGCGTATGAATTTGAGTATCATAGTACCTGTATACAATGCTGAGCATTTTCTGACGCGATGTCTCGAAAGCATCGTGCCAGAGATGCACGATGGATACGAGCTAATACTCGTGGACGATGGTTCGACTGATGCCAGTGGGACATTGTGCGATGAGTTCGCCCAAAGATACCCTCAACTGGATATTATTGTGAAGCACCAGCCTAACAGCGGTCCTGGTGCTGCCCGCAACAAAGGGATAGAGATAGCCAAAGGAGAATACATTACCTTCATGGACGCAGATGACCATATTGAGAAGCAGACGCTTACCGAAAATATGGAAATTCTATTGACTCACAGGGAGATAGACATGCTAGAATATCCAATCGAGGTACATCCAATCAGAGCAAAAGCCTACAGACAAAGTTTCTTCGGCGAGACGCAATATACCGATGTCTTTGCTGACTGGATACGACGCGAGGGATACAATCGCTGTTACCCGTGCAACAAGATATATGCAGCAAGGATATGGGAGAACTTGCGGTTCCCCGTTGGCCGTTTCTTTGAAGATACTGCCGTGATGCCTGAGATCGTAAGAAGTTGCCGGTGCATACACTATTCAGACCGTGGATGCTACCGTTACATTATGCGAAAGGGTTCCAATTGTACGACTTACCATTACGAGAGACAACGATTGCTTTTCGAGGACAGTCACCGGCTGTATAAGGACATTAAAGGGAATCTGATACCGGAAGTCCACTCTTTACGTCTGTGGCTCTGCTGTCTCAACCAACTGATAGATATGGGGCGCTGCCCTGATGTGGATAACACCGACTTCAGACGCGCAATAGAGGATGTGGAGAAGCACCGTCCATCCTATATGACTCTGATCAGAAAGAGCCCCGATATAGTTACATGCATAAAACTACTGCCATTGCCAATAACGGGATTGTTGGCCTATTGCCGTCTATATATTAAGTTTGCAAAACCGCTATGAAAATGATTTCCTTTATCGTCACGACGTATGATCTTGAGGATTGGCTGGTTCGCCGATGCCTGAGTAGCATTGTCACTCAAGGATTGGCTCGCGATGAGTATGAAATCATTGTTGTGGATGATGAAAGCAACGTCAGCCCTCAACATATAGTAGACGAATTTTCCACTAAAGCAGACATAGCACTGTATAGGCAGAAGCACTCACGTCAAGGTGCAGCACGTAATCTTGGTCTTCGACATGCCCGGGGCAGTTGGATACAGTTTGTCGATGGTGACGACTACCTGTTTGAGGGGTCAGTCCGCCCCCTTCTGAGTTCAGCACAAGCATACAAGTTAGATCTGTTGATGTTCGGTTTCCGCAAAGTATACGGTACCGGGGACTGGAGATGCGAAAAAGGTCATTTAGAGCGGAGCCTCTGTCATGTGCCACAATCTGTCATCAGCGGCAACACCTATATGTCGAGACACAATCTCTTTGGAGGATGCTGGCTCATGCTTTTCCGCCGTCAGCTTCTTGAAGCCCCGCAGTTCGGTACCCCATTACGTTTTACGGAAGGTATATATATAGAAGACGAGGAGTTTGTCACCAAATTGGTGTGGAGGTCACAACGAATGGCCAAAGTCGATGTACCGGTATATGCCTACTACCAACGCTCCGACTCTACCATACATCGCTGCAGCACCGAACATACCGACGAACTCTTCCGCAACTATTTCATTGTACTAAATCAGCTGCTTGATTTCGAGGTATTTCTCACGGGAAGGCCACACGATGGGGTCACCCGCAAAATACGCTTTCTGTCCGTAGACATCCTCCGGCGTGCCTTACGCGAGCCCGACTGGCGAAGGCGTTGGGAATACTCAGTACATCAGCTCCATCTTTTAGGATTGTATCCACTACCCGATGCAGGCTATTCATGGCGGTATAGCATCTTTCGTTTGCTATGCCGCTGCAGCATAGGGCGTTTGGCTCTCAGACTGACAGAAAATAGAATGACGACATGAGAATACTGCTTTTAGGAGAATATAGCAACGTGCATTGGACATTGGCTTGTGCTTTGCGCCGTTTGGGGCACGATGTATGCGTGATATCAGACGGTGATACATGGAAGCGCTATCCCACCGACATGCTGCTCGTCCGCAGGCCTGGCACTTGGGGAAGTATCGCATACCTGTACAAAGTGCTCAAACTATTACCCAAGCTCCGAGGATACGATGTCGTGCAATTCATCAATCCCATAAACTTCATCGGACTCAAAGCAGAGCGCTGTATGCATGTTTATGACTATCTGCGACGACACAACAAGCGAGTCTTCCTCGGTGCATACGGTGATGACTACTATTTTGTGTACAACAGTGTGGTGCGCCGTGCCTTGCGATATAGTGATTACTACACCCCTACACGAGAGGTGGAACATGAGTGGAACATTCGCCAGAAGCATGAATGGCTACAAACATCCAAGAAAGAGGTCAGCATCCATGTTGCCCAAACCTGTGATGGCATCATCAGCGCACTCTATGAGTATGACGTAGCCTACCGTCCCTATTTTCCCGACAAGACAACCTTTATACCTTTGCCAATCGAAATAGATGAACACGATACTATAGAATGCGGAAAGGCTGTTGGCAGTCAAGAAAAAATCCGTTTTTTTATCGGTATACAGCGTACCCGTACAGAGCTGAAGGGTACCGATATCATGCTACGGGCACTTGAGCGCATCGTTGCCGACTACCCCGACAGGGCCGAAATGATAAAAGCCGAATCGGTCCCCTTTGCCCAATACAAGGAGATGTTGCGCAGCAGCGATGTGCTGCTCGACCAAATATACTCGTATACCCCCGCCATGAATGCCTTACAGGCCATGAGCATGGGACTTGTCGTGGTAAGCGGTGGCGAGGAGGAGAACTACGAGATATTGGGTGAGAAGGAGTTGCGCCCCATCATCAACGTGCAGCCCGAAGAGGAGGACGTATATCGCCAACTCGAACAACTCATACTACATTCCGAGCGCATACCGCAGCTCAAGCGCGACAGCATAGAGTATGTACGCCGACATCACGACAGCATCAAGGTGGCGCGTCAATACCTGAAAGCGTGGACTACCTGAACGATGACCTCTCCTGCCCAAAGTTAACAACAATATAAACAGACATTCATGAAAAGAAAAACAAAGAATACCATCCTCATAGGTTTTACCGTGCTACTTGTGGTGGCTGCAGCCACAGGCTACATGGCCTATACTGCCATACTGGCTCCTGTGGTAAACAGCAAGCATACCGCATATGTGCAAGTATACCCCTCCTACGATACGTACATGGTAGAGAAGACCATAGTCTCAACGGTAGATCTCACCACCACCATCGCGTTTGCCCCATTGATGAAGTATTACAAGTACGACCATCGTGTAAAACCCGGACACTATGCCATTCGTCCCGGTGACTCCATGCGCGACATCTGTCTGCGACTACTTTCAGGCAATCAGACTCCCGTGAAGCTCATAGTGCCCTCGGTACGCACACTCGAGGGTATGGCCAGCGCCGTAGGGCGCCAACTCATGACCGACTCAGCATCCGTTATGACAGTGCTCACCGACAAGTGCTTGATTGATAGCTTAGGATATACCCAAGAGTCATTTCCCGGCTTGTTCATCCCCAACACCTACGAGGTGTATTGGACGATGACCCCCGAACAGTTTGTCGCCCGCATGGTAAAGGAGAACCGGCGTTTCTGGACCCCCACCCGCCTGGCCAAGGCCGAGGCACAGAAACTCACCCCCAACGAGGTGATGACTCTGGCATCCATTGTCGATGAAGAGACCGCCAAGGATGACGAGAAACCTATAGTGGCAGGGCTCTACCTCAACCGGCTAAAGCGCGGCATGCTTCTGCAGGCCGACCCTACGGTGAAATTTGCGCTCGGAGAGTTCGGACTACGCCGCATCCTCTATGCCCATTTGCAGACCGACTCCCCCTACAACACATACAGATATGCCGGCCTCCCCCCCGGTCCCATACGTATCCCGAGCATGGCAGCCATAGAGGCTGTACTAAACCCGGCCAAGCATAGCTATATCTATATGTGCGCCAAGGAGGACTTCTCGGGCTATCATAACTTCGCCTCCACACTCAGCCAGCACAATGCCAATGCCCGACGCTATCAGCAAGCGCTGGACAGAATGGGTATAAAGAAATAGAGATGCAATGTACCCTCTTCCATCAGGTCAACATCGCGTCCTAACAGCTCTTCCAAATCCATATACATACCTCCCAGAGTGAACTATGGTTCACTGCCTCGCGGTTGCGTTCTTTTAGTTCGCCTTGGGGATTTGGGTTATGGAAGGTTTGGCGAGGCGAAACGTGAGGAAATCCCGTACAAAGTTTGTGCAAGCCGAGAGAAGAGCCAAATATATTTGAGTTCTTCCGAGGCGCCGCCTAAACTTCTACTTGTGCGAGCACAAGTTAAAAATTTCGTAGCATATTGTAAGGCAAACCCTACGGTTTGCTTACACGATGTTGGAATCGGAAGTATAGACTTACCCAACCCACAAACTTAAAAACTCAAAAACTCACGTTTCGCTTACTTTCTGAAAAATCCTAATCGCTCATGGCTGCGTTCTTTTTGCTTGGCTTGGGGGTTGGGCGGAAAGATTGCAAGGATTCCCCTATTCCTTCCTCACTTGTGAACATAAATTGCCGTAAATTGGCCATGAATATCATTTAAAGCGATTGCCATATCGGAGACGTGGATAAAAAAGTAGCGCGGTGAACTTATCATCCACTGCGGAGTTTTTTATACGCGTTTTATTCCTGCCATTCCTCGGATATCCAATATCCGAGGACATAGAGATGGAGGATTTGAATCCCCGTTTATTTATTTCTGGTCACAAACCCTGATACTTAGGGAAGCGGATAAGGTATATCCTCCACCGTAACGGGCAAAAGGTTGCTCTTCTATCCTCTACTATGCACGAGATTCCGAACATAACTCGTAGACAATCACTACACTCTATTCCAATTGCAATATTTCGTTTTTTCTTTTGTGCTTATTTTAAATTGTGATGGGTACATACTTTTACTACGATTGCAGACAACAGAGTCATCAGACAAATCCAACCTGCAGTCTTTTTCAACTATGTCGTTAGATTAGTTACTCAGTCGGAATGTTACAGGCAATGTGAAGCGTACGCGCACCTTCTTACCATCCTGTTCACCGGGCTTCCATTTAGGCATGGTAGACACCACGCGGAGAGCCTCCTTATCGAGATAGGGGTTAACAGGTTTTATTACCTGAGGATCAACAATCGAGCCATCGGCGTTTATCACAAACTGCACGATAACACGACCTTGAATACCCTGTTCCTGGCATATTGCAGGATACTTGATGCTCTTCTGGATATACCTCATCAGTTCGACCATACCACCAGGGAACTCTGGTTGTTTTTCTACAACGTGAAAGATTTCAGATTCCTCTACCACGACTACTACATCGTCCTGAATTTCTGCGGACTCGCCTATCCGTTCTTGTTTTTCTTTTTCTCGTTGTATTCGCAAACGTTCCTCTTCAGCACGTTGCTGTTCCAATCGTTTTTGCTCCGCAGCCTTAGCATTGGCAATACTATCCTCACGTGCTTTTGCCAATCGAGTTTGATATTCTTGCCCTTTAGTTAGTATTTCAGTAACTTTCTTCTCAATATCTTCTACAGAACTACTACGAGCAAGAATCACACCATCTTGTGATATAAGAACAGTGGCAGGGATTGAACTCACGCTATAAAGTTTGGCTCCTACACAATTCCATCCTTGAAGGTCTGAAAGTTGTGGCCATGCCATTCCCTGATCTGCAACAGACTTTATCCAAACATCCTCGACGTGGTCTAATGATATGCTAACGATTTCTAATCCTTTGTTTTTATATGTTTTATATAATGTTTTCAGCGTAGGAATATCTTGAGTCGTCACATTTGCCCAACTTGCCCAGAAAGTCATCAAGGTTATTTTATTCTCTCTAATGTATTCAGATAATTTATGAGGGGTTCCATTTACATCACTCATTTCAAAATCACGGTACTTTTTCCCAACAGCGGTTTGTTCTATTGAGGAATGAAGATTTTGTTGAGCTGGGGCATACTCTATCCTTGCCTGTTCTTCCTTGCGTGCCTGTTCCTTGCGTTGCTGGTTGGTTGTGTAGGTGTCGTAAGCATCTATACCCCATACACAAGCTACCACGGAGATAATAGCAGCTACAAGATAGGGAATCACCTTATTCTTTCTTTTACGAATCGGTTCTTCGGGTTGCACCTCGTTACTTTGAACTACCTTGGGCTTCGGGGTAGCCTCAGGGTTCGGAGTTACCATCTGTTGCGTGGCCTGACTACGCTTCGGTTTGTGGGTTGGAGTAGGTGCCGACTGTACATTCTCTGGTGTAGCCTTTTCCTCATTGTTGCGCTGTTTCCACGGCATTGCCACGGTCTCGCCATTGAGATGTGCTGTGGCGTATGCTGTGAGTTCTGCTGCTGTAGGGCGTTCCCACGTTTCCTTAGCCAAGCAGGCTTTGACCGTATCGTTGAGTTCTGTGGAGAAACGGCCAAGGTCGGGCACTACTGCACCCGAGTTGAGCATACCGCCACCCATACCGCAGAAGGGGAGGTCGCCGGTCACAATCTCATAAATGGTGGCACCAAGCGACCACACATCGCTCGCTTTTACAGGAGAGGGATTGGCCGAGAAACGCTCGGGTCCCATATAGGACACCGTGCCTGCACTGGATGCACGCATCGAGTTCTTGCGAAGCGAGCTGCGTATCTTCTTGCTGATACCGAAGTCGGTGATGAGGAAGCGGCCGGCCTTGTCGAGCAGGATATTGGCCGGCTTGATGTCCTGATGCACCACGGGAGGCTCCTGCTCGTGCAGGTAGGCCAGTCCGCTCGCCACATCGCGTATAAACCGCCATACGGTCTGTTCATCGGTACGGCCTATGAGGTCTTCTGCCGAGCCGTTGGGGCAGTAGGGCATCACCAGATAAGGACGGCTGTCGCTGATGTCGAAGTGGTAGGCGTGGAGCAGATTGGGATGGTTCAGCTCATACGCCGCCTTGTACTCCGACTTAAAGTCATTGAGTCCTCGGGCATCGAGGGCTATGTATATCTTGATGGCTACCTCCAGTCCATCAAGCTGTTCGTCACGGGCGAGCCATACCTCGCCAAAGGATCCGCGACCAAGTTCACGCAACAGGTGGTAGCGGTTGTGAAAGAGGGTATCGGGAGTGAGTTGCATAGTTATCTTTATCATTGTAGTCTTTCCACTTAAAAGACATTATAGATTTCTACAATCTTTCTGTTCTTTTCGTAGAAAATCCCAAATTATTCGTTATAAGTTGTTAGACGGGACTTTCACTTTTATCCAGGTATAGGGTCGTTAAGCACACTATCTCTTATTTGTTTAAAACACGAAAACGCTGGATAATATTTATAAAAGTCACTCCCAAATTCATTTTTATCTTTTGCAAATTTAGAAATCATTAAAGAAGAAAAGTCTAGGTATGTCATTGTTGAATCTGTCAAATAGTTATATGTCATACTATCTTTTGCAGAACCACTTGACAATAATTCCCGGCATATCGGAATTAGTGCACATAACATTGTTGTAATATCTTGATACTCATTATTTAGACATCCTATAATCGTAAATGAACTTGTAGCAATTACACTTGGGCTTATTTTTTTCAGTTTTTCTAATAACGATTGTCGGCCAGAATTTGTATCCTGCAAATGTGCACAATACATTATAATAGTAATTAATGATGTTGTAGACAAATGCATTTTATCTGTCCTCTTCAATCCTTTGAGGTAATAATAATAACTTAATAAGATAATACTTTCAGGAGTATTAGTTTTCAATAATGACACCAGTTCTATTTCAATATTACTATCATCGTCAACATTTATATGCAATGGACTAACATCTCCTGGCATATTTAAACAAATCTGTTTTGAAGTTTCACTTGTATCTCCTAGATACTTCTCTACGGAAACAATTTCATTCTCAACAATCTCTCTATACATCGACATTCGATTATTGGATGAAATGTAGAAATAATCCCATAACCATATATTAGGTATCACATTCTTATTTTGGTTGTGATATTTCTCTGCATATTGCAAGAAAGAATTTAATTGAAATGTATTTACAGAATTTTGTTCTAAATCAATTAAAAGCTCTTCTTTTATTTTAGGGAATTCAATATTGTCTGCTATCAATTGCTCATCAATATATTGGTCAATCAGCTCTTCCTTCCCAGACTCTATTAAGTTTTGAATACAATAATACGTATCAAACTTCGAAGAATTATTATTTTTGCAGTCATCAATAAATCTAATACCAGAATTAATAATAGAGTCTATCTCGAATAAACTTATGTTGATGTCTTTTGCACTTCTCAAATAATAATAATGAAGTTGAAGATTCAATTCATAGTCATCTAAATTATCTATTAAATGATATGTTTGCAAAAAACCGCCAGTATAGTACATTATGATTGGTGCTAAACTTTTATATTGTTCAGTATTTTTTATAGAAAGATAGTGAATCAATGTTTTATAATCCTTGAGTTTATTTAATATATAGTCATATTCACTAGTATTCATGTATATATATCGACACAATTCATCCAAACAATATGCGATTTCATGGTTTGCATAAAAGTTTGCCATTTTAATTATTCCAAATTGGTTGGATTGAAATTTGCTTAAATCGTTGTCTAAATTAATTTCTTTAGAGACTTTTAATATCATAGATAAGATTTCATTATAGAAGCAGAATGCTTTATATCCATTCACATTTTTAACTTTATCAGTGATAAATGCCGCTATCTCTATAGAACCCACTTTATTATAGAACTCAATATGCTGTTTCACTCTTTTTGAATAAACTTCTATTGCAATTTTACAATCATCAAGTTTTTTAGTCCTTTCGTTTATATCATCTGTCTCACATACAGAAATTAAGTTCTCGATAATTTTTTTCTTCTCTTCATCTAATGTATCCATATCTATGTTTATAATTCTTATTAAATAATTTAAATGCGGAGCTTCGCTCCTTTTTTATTGTCTTCGGCGATAATGCCTACACTCGCTTAATGGTATTATTCTGTGACGGGGCGAACAGAGTAGCCATAAACTTTTTCTGTTTCTTCCCTTATAACACCCCTATCTTCTCTGTTGGTCCTAAAATTAAAGCTGTATGCTTTGTCATTTCCCAAAAAAGAATTGCCGCTATCTACTTCTATACTTGACCAATAATACCCCCAATACCCCCAAATCTCCACATCATCATGACACGCCCAACCCAAATCATTATAAAAACTCGCAGCAGGAAGAAAAATTCTATTACCATTAGGGCCTATAAATTCTATTCCATAAACACCATTAATTGAGGCAGTCCTTGTTTTACATCTATTTTTTAATTCCTCAAATTCATATAATGTAGGCATACGCCAAGCACCTCCCCACACCATATGAGCTACATCATATTTAGTTTGGCTTATATTTGCTCCTATATCAGTCCAATAAACACCATCTACAACATACTTATAATTATCAAGCGTATACTTGACTTTAGTCTCCGTTTCTCCCCAAGCATAATAGTTTCCATATTCCTCTGGAACACTTGCTCCAACATTACACGTTGCCCATTTTACACTTAATCCAAGATCCACAAATTGGTGTCCGTTTATAATACCTCGCTCATAATCTCGCTTTTGTTTTGCGATTCGTTCCTCTTCTGCACGCTGTTCCTCTTTCCTTTTTTGCTCAGCACGTTGCTGCTCCAACCGCTTTTGCTCCGCAGCCTTAGCATTGGCAATACTATCCTCACGAGCCTTGGCAATACGTGCTTGACGTTCCTTCTCTTGTCTTTCACGGGCAAGACGCTCCTCCTTTGCTTTCTGAGCCTGGGCATACTCTATCCTTGCCTGCTCTTCTTTGCGTGCCTGTTCCTTGCGTCGTTGGTTGGTGGTGTAAGTGTCGTAAGCATTTATACCCCATACACAAACTATCACGGAGATAATAGCAGCAACAAGATAGGGAATCACTTTACTCTTTCCTTTACGAATCGGTTCTTCAGGCTGCACCTTGTTACTTTGAACTACCTTGGGCTTCGGAGTTGCCTCGGGGTTCGGAGTTACCATCTGTTGCGTGGCTTGACTACGCTTCGGTTTGCGAGCTGGGGAAGGTGCCGACTGTACTTCCCTATGCGTAGCCTTTCCCTCATTGTTGCGCTGCTTCCAAGGCATAGCTGCGGTTTCGCCATTGAGCCGTGCTGTGGCGTATGCAGTCAGTTCCGCTGCCGTGGGGCGCTCCCACGTTTCCTTGGTCAAGCAGGCTTTGACGGTATCGTTGAGTTCTGTGGAGAAACGGCCGAGGTCGGGCACTACTGCACCCGAGTTGAGCATACCGCCACCCATACCGCAGAAGGGAAGGTCGCCGGTCACAATCTCGTAGATAGTAGCACCCAATGACCAGATATCGCTTGCCTTCACTGGAGAGGGGTTGGCCGAGAAACGCTCAGGTCCCATGTAGGCCACGGTGCCGGCACTGGATGCACGCACCGAGTTCTTGCGCAACGAACTGCGTATCTTCTTGCTGATGCCGAAGTCGGTGATGAGGAACCGCCCGGCTTTGTCGAGGAGTATGTTGGCCGACTTGATGTCCTGATGCACCACGGGAGGCTCCTGCTCGTGCAGGTAGGCCAGTCCGCTTGCCACATCGCGGATAAACCGCCATACGGTCTGCTCGTCGGTATGGTCTATGAGGTCTTCGGC
>JAFQLT010000053.1 GCA_017396545.1 Bacteroidaceae bacterium
CTTTGACGAGCCGGCTTTAGTGTACGATATCGTCCGCGACGACCGCCCCGTACGCCAAGTATATGTCGAGGCTGATGACTTGAAAGAGGCTTTGCTGCAGAAAAAGAAGGAGGATAGCCGCCCCCGTCATACGCCCCAACCTGCACGCAAGCAGAAGGCCGACAATACCGTTGAGGTAGACCTCCATATCCACGAGCTCCTCGATAACACTAATGGTATGACGAGTGGCGATATGCTCAACTATCAGCTCGATGTGTTCCGCAAGACGATGGACGAGTACCGTGGTAAGAAGAACCAGCGCCTGGTATTCATTCACGGAAAGGGCGAGGGGGTACTCCGCAATGCACTACTCAAGGAACTGAAGAGCAAGTACGGCTCCTGCCTCAGTCAGGACGCTTCGTTCCGCGAATACGGTTTCGGGGCCTTGTTGGTAATCATTAAGTAAGTTTTAATACTATTATTGAAAGAAATGATAGGAACCATAGTAAATACGTGTACGATAATCATAGGCAGCATAGTAGGAGCCGTGATGAACAAAGGCATTAAGGAGAAGTACAAGGATACCCTATACACGGGACTGGGACTGGCATGCCTCGGCATCGGGCTCAATGCCGTGATCAGCAACTTTGGCAAGAGTGAATACCCGGTTCTGTTCATCGTATCAATAGCTATAGGAAGTGTTGCAGGCACAGCACTGAATCTTGACGGACGATTCGCAAATTTGATAAACAAACGCTCGAAAAGGAGCAAGAACGCGAACCTGTCCGATGGCCTCTCCACCGCTATCCTGCTCTATTGCATAGGTCCATTGGCTATGCTCGGCCCTGTGATAAGTGCACTGAAGGGTGACAACACCTTCCTCTACACCAATGCGACACTCGACCTGGTGACCTCTACCGTTTTTGCAAGCACATACGGAATATGGATGATACTTGCCGCGCCGGTGCTCTTCTGCTGGCAGGGTCTGTTCTACATGGTGGCCAAGATTTCAAGCACGGCCATCAGCGAGGCACTCATGGCAGAACTGCTCATTGTAGGGGGCCTGATGATTGTAGCCTCGGGACTGTCATTGCTCAAGCTGAAAGACTGCAAGACACTCAACATGCTACCCTCGCTACTCATCCCTGTTGTATGGTTTATCGTAAGAAGCATCATACCATAGCCATTGCCCTGTCCCAAGAAAAAACAGGAAGAGTTTGCTTTTTCTCCCGACTTGCACTATTTTTGTCCTCAATTAACAAAAAGAGCCCAACAAACACATGATACTATCAATGACTGGCTATGGCAAGGCCATGGCAATATACGGCAGCAAGAAGATATATGCCGAGATAAAGTCGCTCAACAGCAAGGCGATGGATCTATCCACACGCATAGCACCTCTCTACCGCGAGAAAGAGATGGAGATACGCACCCTCATAGCACAATCGCTGGAACGGGGAAAGATAGACTTCAGCCTTTGGATCGAGGAGGACAGTGCGGCACAAGCCTCACCCATCAACAAGGCACTCGTAGAGAGCTACCACGAGCAAATCAGGAGCATCTGCGAAACGACGGGTATCCCCGAGCCGACAGACTGGCTCCCCACCCTGCTGCGCATGCCCGATGTGCTCAGCCGCACCGAGGTGAAGGAGCTGAGCGAGGAGGAGTGGAACGCGGCACGAGGCGCAGTGACCGAGGCCATAGAGAAGCTCATGGAGTTCCGCCGCCAGGAGGGAGCCGCACTGGAGAGGAAGTTCGGCGAGAAACTCGACAATATAGCAGCACTGCTGGCCTCCATCGAGCCCTATGAGCAGGAGCGGGTGGAGAAGATACGCGAACGCATACTCGAGAGCCTGCAGAAGAACCTCAGCGTGGAGTACGACAAGAACCGATTCGAGCAGGAGCTCATCTTCTACATCGAAAAGCTCGACATCAACGAGGAGAAGCAACGCCTCACCAACCACCTCAGCTACTTCCGCGAGACCATGCGCGAAGGGCACGGGCAGGGCAAGAAACTCGGCTTCATCGCTCAGGAGATGGGCCGCGAAATCAACACTACGGGCAGCAAGAGCAACCATGCCGAGATGCAGAACATCGTGGTGAAGATGAAGGACGAGCTGGAGCAAATCAAGGAACAGGTGCTGAATGTAATGTAGAATTTATTCCTATGTGACGATTTACAAATTACTATTTATTGAGCAATTGTTAATTTCACGAATCCAACATCGCAGTCCATATAAATCGTACATAAATTGTAAATCGTAAATTGTAAATTTTAAAAATGTAAATAAACAGACACGATGAACGGAAAGCTAATCATCTTCTCCGCCCCCTCGGGGTCAGGCAAGTCTACCATCATCAACTACCTGATGCAGCAGGGGCTGGGCCTCGCCTTCTCCATCTCAGCCACCAGCCGAGCACCGCGCGGCACCGAGCAGCATGGGGTGGAATACTTCTTCCTCAGTCCCGAGGAGTTTCGCCAGCGCATCGCAAATGGGGAGTTTCTCGAATACGAGGAGGTATACCCCGACCGCTTTTACGGCACCCTGAAGGCCCAGGTCGAGCAGCAACTCGAAGCAGGACAACACGTCGTGTTCGATGTGGATGTAGTGGGCGGATGCAACATCAAGGAGTTCTATGGCGACCGCGCCCTGTCGCTCTTCATACAGCCACCCTCCGTAGAGGAGCTCCGCCGCCGCCTCGAAGGACGCGGCACCGATGCACCGGAGATCATACAGCAGCGTATCGACAAGGCCGAGTACGAACTCTCCTTCGCCCCCAAGTTTGACAAGGTGGTCATCAACGACGACCTTGAAACAGCGAAGGCTGAAGCTTTGACCATTATTAAAGGATTCCTTGAAACGTGAGAAGCGTGAGAATCGGGATCTTCGGAGGGTCGTTCAACCCCATACACTTGGGACATACCGCCCTGGCCGCATACATCTGCGAGCAAGGGCTGGTAGATGAGGTGTGGCTCATGGTGAGTCCACAGAACCCCTTGAAGCAGGATCTCACGCTGCTCGACGAGAATGAGCGCCTCGCCATGGCACGGCTGGCAGTAGCCCCCTACCCTATGCTCCGTGCCTGCAACTTCGAGTTCACCCTTCCCCGTCCCTCATACACCTACCACACGCTGCAAGCCCTGCGCACAGCCTACCCAGACCACGAGTTCAGCCTCATTATCGGCGAGGACAACTGGAACAATTTCCACCGTTGGTACCGAGGAGATGACATCGTCCGCGAGACACCCATCATCGTATACCCCAGAAGTTCAGAAAACTCCGAGCACTCCGAGTCAACAAAGGAACTTTCAACTTTCAAGCACCAACTTTCAATTTTAGAGAACTCCCCTATTCTACCCTATAGTTCTACTGAGATACGCAACATCATAGCTCACGGAAAAGACGCAAGCCACATGCTACATCCCGATGTTGCAAAGTATATAACAGAAAAGCAGCATTATACACAACCTATACAATTATGACACAAAAGCTACTCCTTACCCTGAATCTCGCAAGTATCCTACTCTCGGCCAATGCCCAATCCCACACCGACCACTACGAATTGGCACCCGACTATATGCAACAGCTATTCTCTGACATCATCAGCTCGGAATGTAGGATAGTCCACTACAGCAATGAAGGAGGCAGTTACGATGGACATTCACGGAACAGCATATTCTTCGGTTGGGGAAACTATCAGACCGAAAACGGTAACCGATGGATAGGACAATGGAACAATGGAACATGCATCTTCGGCATCCTCATCAAAGGAGACGTTTGTCGCGTAGGCTCCGAAAGCCACCATGTCAACTACAGCCTCAAGGAGGGTATTATCACAAGCTATGTAAGAAACAACGAGAAATTATCTGTCACCCCAGAAGAAGCCCGAAAATTACCCTACCGCTTCGAGTGCCTCCACTACCAAGACGGTGACCTATATATAGGAGAAACAAAGGGAAAGATGCGCCACGGGCAAGGCATATACCATTGGAGCAACGGCAACTACTGGTACGGAACCTTCTCTGAAAATTACCGTCAAGGCTACGGCGCACTATTCTGTCAGGACGGCAACATCGACTATGGGCTATGGTTGGGAGATGACAAACAATAATCTGCCTGCACATTTTTCTTGACCGCCATTGCCCATGATTAAAAACAAATCATTATCTTTGCATTATTGACTGCTAACTAAAAACAACATCCATGAAAAAGACATTCACCCTTTTGCTCATCGCAGCTTTCACTGGCAGTTCTGCAACACCGCAAGACATCGTCACAGAAGCAAACACATCCGCTATCTACGAAACATTCAGTGCCTCTCTCTCTGAGAAAGAGCTCTCTTTCAATGAAACTACTACAATCCCAATGGAGCAGATAGCAGCCACACGTGACGAGGTGTGGAGCATTTGGAAATCCGCAGTAGAGAACTTCGATGAGGAAAAACTCTTCAAGGTTACCGAACTTGAGAAAAGAGAGAAGAGTTCATGGAAACTGCCTGCAGACCTGGAGGCCAATGCTACCATGCCCTTCTACTGGGGATGCAATGCCGTGGAGGTGGAGCCCGACACCATATATCCGCTGTTTCTCTACATGCACGGCTCCGGCGACAAGGACCAGGAATGGGAAACGGGTATCGGCCTCAGCCTGCGCCGTTTCTACAGCCCCGGCATCTATTTCGTGCCGCAGATTCCCAACACGAGCGAATACCGTTGGGCCACACGCAGCAAGCAGTGGGCATGGGAGAAGCTCCTGC
>JAFQLT010000054.1 GCA_017396545.1 Bacteroidaceae bacterium
CAACAGCGTAGTGCGTGGCTATGCCGAGCGCAACGCCATCAATGCACCCATCCAGGGCAGCGCGGCCGACATCATCAAGATAGCCATGATAGAGATCTACCGCCGCTTCCGTGCCGAGGGCTTGCGCTCCACAATGATACTGCAGGTACACGACGAACTCAACTTCAGCGTCTACCCCGAGGAAAAGGAGCTGGTGCAGCGCATCGTCATCGAGGCCATGGAGAGCGCCTACCGGATGCAGGTACCCCTCCGCGCCGACTTTGGTTGGGGCACAAACTGGCTGGAGGCGCATTGAGGTGTTTTAATATGAGAAACTAAAACTGAACGACTATGAGAGGATACGTCATAGCCGAAGTGAGCTTGCCACGATGTATTCAGTTATTCAGTTGTTTTATTCCGACACTAAAAATAAGGGAATAGAGGTTATAATATTATAAAATTTTCTTTACAGATGCAGCACATGCAAAATACTTTCTGAATAACTGAATAACTGAGTATCTGCGAGCAGGGCTGTGGCGCGTTGGGGCAAAGTGACTGATGACTGGTGCGGCACACCTGTATACCCTGATTTTTCGCGCCTGAGAGCGCGGCGGCACGAGCCTGCGATAAATTTTTATCTCACTGACTATAAAAGCCGCTACGCGAAGTACTCTTCTGCTCAGGGTTGAGCTTGTCGGCCTGCTCCAGGCGATAAGAAAGAGGGTGCATCAATCTCACCCTCTTATCTGATTTGTCAATAGAATGATTAGAAACGCCAAGAAAGTTTGCAGAAGAGGTCAAGTCCAGGGTTCACCTCTACACGCTCTCCGTCAGTCCAATCCAGACCATATGGATTGATGACCTTTCCCCCTTCAGTATCATATACCTTTCCTCCAATTATGTTAAGTCCGAACTCAAGGGCAAAATGATTCCATAGATAGCCCATAGAGTATCCTCCCATCAATCCTTGTGGCTGAAAGTAATGGTAGTCATTTCCATCTTCGGGAGATTCTATGGCATTGAGTTCAGCAATAGTTCCTGTATGCACTTTGCCTATGCGCAAGTCGGCAAAGATGCTGTTGGCTTTAGCTGAACCAAAGATACGGATATTTGCATACATTGCTCCCAATGTAGTGTTGGCATAAAGAGCCTTGTATCCGGCCCCAATAAACAGACGTGGCGTAATGTTGTATCCACCGTTAACATCGTAGTGTGCAGCCGAGTAATCGGCACTGGTGACATCGATGAGCACATACCCTCCAATGCCTCCGCCAATACCAATCCAAGCATCAAATCCTTTGCGTGCTGCCACAATCTCTTTCTTTTCGTTCACCAATGTACCTTGCGATACTACACCTCCCTGACTATGGATGTACTGAGCGAATGTAGCTGTACTGCACACGAGCAGCGTTAGGGTTATAAAAATCTTTTTCATTGTATTTGTTGTCTATTATAGTGTTCATATTGTGTTAGAATCGGTATGCCGCTTTGATGAAGAAATCGACCATCGCACTTATGCTGACATACTCGTCGGACTCCCAGTCAATATCCTCGGCAATGCCATAGTATTCGACATCCGTGGCTACTGCCCCAATGAAGTCAAAGCCCCACTCTAAGGCAAATCGGTTCCAGATATATCCCATGGAATAGCCGCCCATGATGCCCTGTGGCTTGTAATAGGTGATGTCGGTACTGTATACATAACCGTTGTGTTCTTGTTCGGTTATCTTCTCCCCAACCCCACCGTTGATAATCTTGCCTAAGCGCAAATCGATATAGAGGCTGTTCAAGTTTCGCGAGACAAATGAGCGCATATTGAGATACAGCGAAGATACGTTGGTGCTTGTCTTGCAGGAATATATGCCTCCACCAACAAACATTCGTGGGTTGATGTTGTATCCTGCATTGATGTTGATATGGTAAGAGCCCACGATGTCGTCTGATTCCATGAAGGCACCAAAACCGAAACCGCCTCCTGCCCATATGTCGAACCCGCTACGTATCACCTCAGTTTGGGTACTCATCAGCGTTCCTTGCGATACAAGTCCTCCGGACATATATTGGGCGAATGCTCCGCTGCCGCAGAGAACAAGCAGTAATGTTGTCAGAATCCTTCTCATACTTTATTTCTGTGTTTCGGTGTTTGTCACGTTGAAGCGAGTCACGTCGGCGGGAATGAAGATGTCATTGTTGTGACTATTGTCAATCAGCTGATGCATCGGTACCATCCATACATCGTCTGCCGTTGCATTGCGGAAGTTGACATACTTGGCCGGATAGCCGGTAACGGTAATCTTCAAAAAGCCTTCGGAAGTGGTGACGACATCAATCAGCGAAGCTGCCAAGGCATCACACTTGAATGAATCTGTGGCATGAAAAAAAACAGTTTTCTTGAACGAAGGAACAAAAGCAACGATCTCAGGAGTTACATAATAGGGTAGTGTCTCTGAATACTCAACACGTTCTTGCCGCAATATCTGCATGTCGGCAATCACGGGGGTCACGATAACTCCACTGCGCGGTTCGATGTTGCGTGCAGCCGATTCGGTGTATGTGCTCACGTTCTCGGGTTTCTTTACCTTCTGTGCAAAACCTGTTGTTGTAGCCAATGCTACCAACGATACCAATAAAATCTTTTTCATTGTCATTCTTTTTTTAAGTTTATAATGATTAATAAAATAAGTCCAACTACTGAGAATAGACAATAAAAAAACGTGGACTAAAACTTCGTCTACGCTTTCAGAGGTATCGCCAAACACCATTGCATCATATACGAGTAAAAGCCCACGCTAACGCGTGAGCACTAACTTCTACTCTTGATGCTTAAAAAACTTTGGCGAAATTTCTGAAAGCAAGAATAAAGCTAACGCTTTTTTATCTTAATTATGTCTTTTGTCTGTAATGTTACATAGGCACTTCATTTTTCGTTTAACACCGCAAAGTTAGTTAATTTATCAATAATCCCATCATGCTTACTGATTAAAATGCAGCCCCTCCTTCACCATCTGCGCCTTGCTCTTGCCAATGACAGCCTCTAATTCTTCGATGGGAGCCTCTTTGATGCGCTTCACCGTCTTGAAGTGGGCGAGCAGGGCCTCCTTGCTCTTTGCGCCGATGCCCTTGATGTTGTCGAGCGCCGAGGCGGTCTGCCGCTTGCTGCGCTTGTCGCGATGGAAGGTGATGGCAAAGCGGTGCACCTCGTCCTGTATACGTTCGAGCAAGTGGAAGAGTGCGCTCTGCTGCTTCAGCCCTATGCTCATCGCGGGGAAGCCGAAGAGGAGTTCGGCTGTGCGGTGACGGTCGTTCTTGGCCAAGCCGGCAATGGCGATGTGCAGCCCCAGCGTGTCTTCCACCACTTCGCGGATGACC
>JAFQLT010000055.1 GCA_017396545.1 Bacteroidaceae bacterium
AGCAAGAGGAGATAGAATACAGAAATAGGTTGAGAAACAAATCCTCAACCTATCCTATGTAGCGCCTACGGGAATCGAACCCGTGTTCCATGCGTGAGAGGCATGTGTCCTAGCCGCTAGACGAAAGCGCCATTGTCTGAAAAGCCCCTTATGTTTAACCACCCCGGGGCGGGTGAAGCCTAAATGCTGTAGCGCCTACGGGAATCGAACCCGTGTTCCATGCGTGAGAGGCATGTGTCCTAGCCGCTAGACGAAAGCGCCATCTGCAAAAGGTGCGGAAGCTGGGGGATTCGAACCCCCGGTACGGTAACCCGTACGGCAGTTTAGCAAACTGCTGGTTTCAGCCACTCACCCAAACTTCCTTGGATATGCACCGCTACCTTTTTTGCGACTGCAAAGGTAGATGTTTTTTTTTATTCGGCAAACAAATCTCAAGTTTTTTTTATACCTTTGTGATAAAAACCCTCCATAAGCACGAAAAGGAGAACTTTTGCGTTATGAAACAGTAATGAACGAACAAAACCAGACCACATGAACAAACGCGCCACCACAATAGCAGAAAGCAAGCACTTGCCGAGAGGATGCAGGCTGATCAACCTGCCTGAGCACAAAGACAAGCGCGGCTGCCTGTCGATTGCCGAAGGAAAAGGGGAAGTGCCATTCGCCATCGAACGGGTATTCTGGATCTATGATGTACCCGACGGCGAAGAGCGTGGGGCACACTCGCACTGCGAATGTGCCGAAGTAGTAGTTCCGGTGTGTGGGGCGTTTGACATGACAGTCGATGACGGCATGACAAAATCGACCGTACACCTGGACTCACCGAATGTGGGCATACTCATTCCAGCCGGAGTCTGGTGCCAGCTGAGCGGATTCGCCCCCAATACGGTATGCGTGGTGATGGCCTCGCACCCCTACAATGCCGGGGGATACATCCACGACTACAATACATACAAGAGCGAGGCTATAGAGGCTGTCCCCTACAGCCGCGCCATGGCAGACGCATGGAACGCTTTTATCGCCGACTCAAAGAATGGGACTTTCCTGTTCCATCGCGACTACATGGACTATCATGCAGACCGCTTCGCGGACTGCTCGCTGCTTTTCTACAAGAAAGGCAAACTCATAGCTGTACTACCCGCCAACTACAAGCAGGACGAGCGGACAGTATATTCGCATGGCGGGCTCACCTATGGAGGCCTTGTGCTATCGGACAGGATTTCCACAACCGACACCATGCAAGTGATGTCGTGCGCTGCCGAATGGATGAAAATGACATTAGGAGCCGAGCGATGGATATACAAGCCCGTACCGCACATATACCATCGGGCACCAGCCGAAGAAGACCTGTATGCCCTGTTCAGACAGGAAGCCGTGCTGCAAGCACGGGGAGTATCATCGGCCATAGCAAAGGAAGGAGGCATAGCAATGCAAGAGCTGCGCAAACGCGGAGCCAAAAAAGCGGAGAACAGCCATGTGACCTACATGGAATCTACAGACTTGAGAGCCTTCTGGAAGATACTGGACGAAGTGCTCACAAGCAGACACGACTGCAAGCCCGTACACACTGTCGATGAAATGGAGCGGCTACAAGCCTCGTTCCCCGACAACATACGCCTATTCACCGCACAAATCGATGGACACACCGTAGCAGGAACGCTAATCTACGAAACCGAGACGGTAGCCCACGCACAGTATATCGCAGCCTCCGACTACGGGCGCTCCACAGGTGCGCTCGACGGACTCTTCCAGCACCTGGTAACCGAAGTCTTTCCCGCCAAGCGCTACTTTGACTTCGGCATCTCCACAGAGCAAGGCGGCCGCTACCTAAACCAAGGACTTGCATTTCAAAAAGAGGGGTTTGGAGCCAGAGCCGTAGTATACGACACATATACGATAACACTATGATCAAATTTCTGGACTTAAAGGCGATCAACGCCACACATGCCACAGAGATAGAAAACGCCATACTGCGCGTTGCCCGGTCGGGCTGGTATCTGCGCGGCGAAGAGACCCACAAGTTTGAGGAGGAGTATGCCCGGTACATCGGTTGCCGGCACGCCATTGGCTGCGGCAACGGGCTTGACGCCCTGCGCCTCATCTTTAGAGCATACATCGAAATGGGCATGCTCTGCAAGGGCGACGAAGTCATCGTGCCGGCCAACACCTACATCGCCAGTATCCTTGCCCTCACCGACAACCAGCTCACTCCCGTCTTCGTGGAACCCGATGCCGAGACGCTACAGATTGACGACACGCTTATAGAGAAAGCCATCACCTCCCACACACGTGCCATCCTCATCGTCCACCTCTATGGCCGATGCGCCTACACAGAGCGGATAGGCGACCTATGCAAGCGGCACAACCTGCTGCTCATCGAGGACAACGCACAAGCACATGGATGCATGAGCAAATTGAAAATCGAAAACGAAGATTTGAAAACGGGAGACAGCAACCATCCGGGCAACAACCCTCCCCATCAGGTTCATCAAGAAGAGAACTCTCAATTTTCAATTCTCAGCACCCAACTTAAGCGCACCGGCTCCCTCGGCCATGCCGCAGGCCACAGCTTCTATCCCGGTAAAAACCTCGGGGCATTGGGCGACGCAGGATGCATCACCACCGACGACGACCAGCTGGCCGCCACGGTGCGCGCCTTAGGGAACTACGGCTCGGAGGAAAAGTACATCTTCAAGTACACAGGGTACAACAGCCGCATTGACGAGCTGCAGGCAGCCGTGCTCTCCGTCAAGCTACGACACCTTGACGAGGACAACGGATATCGCGCAGCCATAGCCGGGCTCTACTACAAAGGTATAGCCAACCCGCTTGTTCGCCTGCCGCGCTACGTCAGCCCCGAGCACAATGTCTACCACCTCTTCCCTATCTTCTGCAACGAACGCGACCATTTGCAGCAGCACCTCAAGGAGCATGGCATCGAAACCCTCATCCACTACCCCATTGCACCACACCGACAGGAGTGCTATCGGGAGTTTGCACATCTACCGCTACCCATCACAGAACGAATACACAGCACCATACTTTCGCTACCTATCGGCCCGACAATAAGCATCGATGAGGCCCAAGCAGTGATAGAAGCCATCAACAATTTCAGACAAGAAACAAGATGAAAAAACAACTCGTAATATTCGACCTTGACGGGACATTGCTCGACACCGTGGCAGACCTTGCCAATGCCACCAACCAAGCGTTGGCACAATGCAGATTTCCTACCCATCCCACAGAATCCTATTACAAGTTTGTAGGAAACGGCATCAACAAACTTTTTGCCCGTGCATTGCCGGCAGACTCGCGCAGCGAGGAGAATATACAGCGTATACGCTCCCTATTCATACCTTATTACAATCGGCACAATGCGGATTGCAGCCGTCCCTACCCCGGAATCGTGAATCTACTCCACCGACTACAGTCATGCGGAATCCGGATAGCCGTCGCCTCCAACAAATACCATGAGGCTACAGAGAAGCTGGTACGCCACTTCTTCCCCGACATCCAGTTCTCGATCATACTCGGCCAGCGAGAAGGCATCCCCATCAAGCCCGCACCGGATATCGTCCTCGACATATTGCGGGAAACAGGAGTCAGCGCCAAGCAGGCCTTATATGTGGGCGATTCGGGAGTAGATATGCAGACAGCCCACAATGCAAGGGTAGAGAGCGTAGGCGTCACTTGGGGATTCCGCAGCGAAGAAGAGTTGCGCGAGTACGGAGCAGTCCACATCGTCCATAGCGCCGAAGATATAGGGACGCTTGTTGGCATATCCCTTTAGCACTTTAGAGGTCAGGAGCACTCCGAAAACGAAGATATTTGGGATAAAGATTGGCAAATCCAATAATAATGCCTACCTTTGCGAAGTTATAAAGGAATGTACTATTCAAAAAATGAATAATATAGCATGGAATTTACAGCAAAACAGATAGCTGCATATATTGGAGGCGAGATTATAGGCGATGAGAATGCTACCGTCTGCACCTTTGCCAAAATCGAAGAGGGTGTGTCTGGAGCATTGTCCTTTTTGTCGAATCCCAAGTACACAGCTTATATATATGAAACACAGTCGAGCATAGTATTGGTGAATAGTGATTTCGTAGCAGAAAAGCCGGTTAAAGCCACACTTATCAAGACACCGAATGCCTATGAGAGCTTGGCCAAGCTGATGATGCTATACGAAAGTGTCAAACCCAAGAAGAAAGGCATCAGTCCTATGGCTTCGATACCCGAAAGTGCCACCATTGGCAAAGATGTGTATATAGGCCCGTTTGTCTGCATCGGCGAAAAGGCCGTTGTAGGCGACAATACGATCATCGAAGCGAATGTATCGGTAGGCGATGGAGCTACCGTAGGAAGTGACTGTATACTATATAATGGTGTAACCATCTATCATGACTGCAAAGTGGGAGACCGCTGCATACTACATGCCGGCAGCGTAGTGGGTGCCGATGGATTCGGCTTCGCACCAGGGGAGAACGGATACGACAAGATACCCCAAATTGGCATAGCCATATTAGAGGACGATGTGGAACTGGGTGCCAACACATGTGTAGACCGAGCCACCATGGGAGCTACCATAGTCAAACGTGGCGTCAAACTCGACAACATGGTGCAAATAGCCCATAATGTCATTATTGACGAGCACACCGTAATGTCGGCCCAGTGTGGTGTTGCCGGTTCTACAAAAATAGGAAAATGGTGTATGGTTGGCGGTCAAACAGGCTTCAACGGACACATACAAATAGGCGACAAAGTTAAGGTAGGAGCCCACTCGGCCATACCCAACAGCGTTAAAGACAACACGGCCGTAATGGGCTATCCCGCATTTGAGCACACCAAATTCGTGCGCTCATCCATCGTATTCAAGAAACTACCCGAGATGTATCGTGAGATGGATGCGATGAAAAAAGAGATAGAATCACTGAAGCAACAGATTGCCGAATTAGGCAAAGCGTAATAATGACTATGACTAAACAACGCACGTTAAAAGATAGTTTTACCCTCTCCGGCAAGGGACTGCACACGGGACTCAACCTCACCGTGGAGTTCTGCCCCGCGCCTGAGAACTACGGATATAAGGTCCAACGTGTCGATGTAGAAGGGGCTCCCCTCATCGATGCATTGGCTGAAAATGTTACAGAGACACAGCGCGGAACTGTACTCTCCAATGGCACCGAACGTGTCAGTACGGTAGAGCACGGGTTCTCGGCTCTCTATGCACTCGGCATAGACAATTGTCTAATGAAAGTCAATGGGCCCGAGTTCCCAATCCTTGAAGGCAGTGCCAAACTGTATGTGGAGAATATCCTACGCGTGGGTATCGTAGAACAGGAGGCCAAGAAGGACTATCTCGTCCTGACCGAGCCCTTGGAGTATCGCGATGAGAAGAGCGGATCGGTGTTGCGTATCGAACCAGCCGAAAAGTTCTCAGTCAGCGTACTTGTTTCGTTTGAGCAAAGCGCCATCAGCGACCAACATGCAGAACTGACAGACATGAAGGATTTTCCGACCGAGATAGCACCGAGCCGCACCTTCGTTTTCGTACGTGATGTGGAGCCGCTACTTGCTGCCGGACTTATCAAGGGTGGCGACCTCGACAACTCTATTGTCTTGTACGAACGCGAAATGCCACAAGACCGATATGACCGTCTGGCTGATGCGATGAAGATCCCCCGTATGGATGCCAAGAAACTCGGATACATAAACCACCGTCCTTTGGTGTGGGACAACGAGCCTGCACGCCACAAGCTGCTTGATGTCATCGGTGACATGGCACTCGTAGGGAGACCCATAAGAGGACGTATCATTGCCAGTCGCCCTGGCCATAGAGTGAACAATCAATTGGCACGTATGCTGAGAGATAAACTGAAATAATGTACAGGTATAGGATTCGACTCCTATACCTCTATTTATATATAACAATTAACACGAAAAAGAGATGAGCAAAATCAGTCCGTTAGCTTATATTCATCCCGAGGCTGTTATCGGGGAGAATGTAGAGATTGGTCCCTTTGTTTATATCGACCGCAATGTAGTGATAGGCGACAACAATGTCATCATGCCCAATGCAAACATTCTTTACGGTTCACGCATCGGCAATGGCAACACGATATTCCCAGGTGCAGTCATCGGTGCCGTACCTCAAGACCTGAAGTTCCGTGGAGAAGAGACCACCGCTGAAGTAGGCGACAACAACACCATCCGCGAGAACGTCACTATCAATCGTGGCACAGCAGCCAAGGGGAAGACAATAGTAGGCAGCAACAACCTCCTGATGGAGGGTGTACATGTAGCACACGACACTATCGTGGGCAACGGTTGCATTATAGGCAACCAGACAAAGCTGGCAGGCGAAGTTATTGTCGACGACTTTGCCACCATCAGTTCTACCGTGCTTGTGCATCAGTTCTGCCGTATCGGAAGTTATGTAATGGTACAGGGCGGATGCAAGACGACCAAGGAGATTCCACCCTATATCATCGCTGCCCGCGAACCTATATCCTATTACGGATTGAATATCATCGGCTTGCGCCGTCGTGGATTCACTCGTGAACAAATCGATTCCATCCAACAAGCATATCGCTACATCTATCAGAGCGGGCTCAATACCACAATGGCACTCGAGCGCATCAGGGAAGAGATGGAGATGACACCAGAGATTGAATACATCGTCTCATTTGTAGAAGGGGCCAAACGAGGCATCATCAAATACGAGGACTGATTATAGAGATTGTAAGTTGTCAAGCCTGATGACTTACGGATAAACACCCCAGTACAAACGAACTAAGAACCTAAAGACAAATCAACTCAAGACTATGGTTTACCGCTTTACCATCATATCAGACGAGGTAGATAACTTCCGTCGTGAGATTCAGATTGACTCTGACGCTACATTCCTTGATTTCCACAATGCGATATTAAAGTATGTAGGCTATCCTAATGACCAGATGACCTCATTCTTCATTTGCGACGACAATTGGGAGAAAGAGACTGAAGTAACCCTGGAAGATATGGGTACCAGTTCTGACATCGACAGTTGGATTATGGAGGAAACTCCGCTGAGTGAGCTACTCGAAGACGAGAAGCAACATCTGCTCTACATCTTTGACCCCTTGGCCGACCGCGCCTTCTTTATCGAGCTCACAGAAATCATTACAGGCAAGTCTCTCAATGAAGCCGTATGCACCAAACAGATTGGCGAAGCGCCCCAGCAAGTACTGGATTTCGACCAATTGATGGCTGCCCAAGTAGCCACCACCGCATTTGACGACAGCTTCAGTGACGATGAAGATTTCGATCTCGAAGAGCTTGACCCCGATGGTTTCGAGATGGGCGGTGCTGAAGATTTTGAGAACAGCATACTATATTAACCCTCACAAAACTCTGCCCTAACGGAATTGAAAACCCTCGTCGTTCTCCTTGGACCTACAGGTGTAGGAAAGACGGCATTGAGTTTAACTTTGGCTGAACGGTTGGGTTCCCCCATCCTTTCAGCCGATTCGCGACAACTATATGCCGAGATTCCGATAGGTACAGCAGCCCCCTCCATCAGAGAGCAGGAGCGGGTGAAGCACTATTTTGTTGGGACCCATCAACTCACGGACTATTACAGTGCTGCGCAATACGAGATTGATGTATTGAAAATCACAGAAGAGCTCTTCCGCACTCATGATACCCTATTGCTCAGTGGAGGCAGCATGATGTACATTGACGCTGTATGCAAGGGTATCGACGATATTCCTACAGTTGACGACACCACTCGCCGAACCCTGCTCGACCGCTACGAATCCGAAGGATTAGAGCCATTGGCAAATGAGTTACGCCTGCTCGACCCTGCATATTACCGTATCGTGGACTTGAAGAATCCCAAGCGCGTAATCCATGCCCTTGAGATATGCTACATGACAGGACGCACCTACACTTCATTCCGCACACGTACGACAAAAGAGCGCCCTTTCCGTATAATCAAGATAGGTCTTCGCCGCGAACGTGAGGATTTGTACAACCGCATCAATCACCGCGTCAATCAGATGGTTTCCGATGGTCTCGTTGAGGAAGCCCGTCGCGTATATCCTTACCGCCACTTCAACTCGCTCAACACAGTAGGATATAAAGAGCTGTTTGCTCATTTCGATGGTGATTGCACCTTGGATTTCGCCATTGAAAAGATAAAACAAAACAGCCGTATCTACTCACGCAAACAAATGACATGGTTTCGCCGCGACGAGGAGATACAATGGTTCCATCCTGATGACGAAGAAGGTATCATGCGCCATCTTAAAGACCTTATTTAAACGAATTTGCAGTGACCTGAAGATGGATTCATTATAGAATCCACCTCAAATCACCGTAGTACTCTTTGCGAAACATCGAACGGGCACAAGTCATCCATGCACATAGCCTCAACGGCAAGACCGATGAGCGCGTCAGCCTCCTGCAGTGCATGGCCTTGCTTTTCCGCAAAATGTCGGCCAGCCGCTATCATACAGTCCTCGGGGATGAGACCTATCAGCTCCGTTCCCGTCACCTCGGCACCCAGTTCGCGAGCCATGCGGCATACTGTCTCATAGGCAGTATGTATGGGACAGAGGTGCACGTCGTTGATATTCATCGACACCTGTGCACAGCCATACTCCTCGATGTACCACCCTATCGCCTTGCATCCACGGAGCAAGCCCGGGCGGCGCACTGCCCTACCCTCTTCGTCGCGCACAACATTCCCCTCGGCATCTCGGCACACCTCACCACTGGCCCGCACACGGGCGGCAATGGCGGCTGCCACCTCGCGCGACGCGGTGTTGAGGTTGAAGTTCACGGCTATGAGGAAGTTGCGTGCCCCCACTACCGTAGCTCCCGAGCGGGTAGCCTGTGCGGTATATTCATGCCCGAAGTCGGGGCGCATCACGGGGTCGAGCATCTTGTCGGGCAAGCCCTCATACTCGCCCCGACGACAGTCGGCGAGGTTCACGTGCTCGGGACGAAAGGCCGCAGCCTCGTAGCAATAGGTCGGTATGCCCAATTCCCTGTATATACGCTCGGCCAAGGCACGGGCCAGAGCGGCACACTCCTCCAACGAGATGTTCTTTATAGGTACAAGGGGCAGCACATCGGTGGCCCCTATACGAGGATGCTCGCCCTGATGCTGGCGCATGTCGATGCGTTCAGCAGCACACCGCACCATACGGAAGGCAGCTTCCACGACGGCATCGGCAGTCCCCACGAAGGTGATGACGGTGCGGTTGGCAGCCTCGCCACGGTCTACATGCAATACCCGAACGCCATCGACCGAGCGGATAGTGTCGGCGATGGCGTTGATGGTTTCTACGTTGCGTCCCTCGCTGAAGTTGGGGACACACTCAATGAGTTGAGAACAATCAATTCTCGCCCGTTGCCTGTTGTCTGTTGTCTGTTGACTATTAGAAATCATACTTCAGCATTACGCAGACACGATTATTGGCT
>JAFQLT010000056.1 GCA_017396545.1 Bacteroidaceae bacterium
CCAGTTGAACCCGAGGTTCGACCTGCAGGGCGAGGCCACCGAGAAGAATCCCTTGATGGGTGTGAGCATTGTGCCCACCACCCCAGTGACCACCAAAGAGATGGCCGAGCGCATAGGCCATGCCACCAGCGTCAACAAGACTGATGTCATTGCCGTGCTCAGCGCCTTGGGCTACGAGTTGAGCCAGGCCCTGCTCGATGGACGCACGGTGCAGGTGGATGAGATAGGTTCGTTCAGCCTCAAGTTGGGACTGAAGGAACCCAAGTACTTTGACGACCGCGTCACCCATCACGACATCGAGGTCAAGGGCATCACGTTCCGCCCCTGCAAGGAGCTGAAGGAGGCCATGCGCGGTGCCGAGATAGTAAGTGGAGGCCATGCCGTGCGCACCCTGCTCACCCGCGAGATAGCCGAGAAGCGCCTTCGCGCCTTCTTTGAGGACCATCCCTACATCTACCGCTCACAGATGGAGCAGCTGTGCGAGTGCTCCACCTACCTCGCCACGAAGTACCTCAACCTGTTCGTCAAGGAGGGGCGCCTCCGCGCCTTGGGCCGCAAGAACAGCCGTTTCTATGCACCAAGTCCGGAAGGTTTCTGAAATATAGCGACAGGCATTATGACCAAGCAGCAAGGACAACCTTGGGCAACCAGGTTGTCCTTGTTTACATACAGGCACACAATCGTTTACGCAGGCCAGGTCAGCTGGTCAACCTATTCGGGAAAACCATTATTAGAATCTGTTTGGATTCTATCGCCGACACATTGTCGGAGGTTAAGTAACGCGGAAGAAAAGCAAAAAAAAAGGATATTTGCATACAAGTAAAAGAGAAAACATGTATCTTCGCATAGGCATTCATAAAAAACAGGCATTATGGAAGCATTGAGAAACAGTGGCGGCGAGGTGAGAGCCGAGTATGTGCGCCGTATCGAGATTGAGGCGCTATGGGGGCGCAAGCATATCGTGTGGGACCTGCGCCGCGACGTGAACATACTGAGTGGCGTGAACGGCATAGGCAAGTCGACCATCCTGAACCGTACCGCAGAGCAATTGGACTATCTGGCCGGTGGGGTCGATGTCAACGTCAAGGAGCTGGAGGGGGTGAAGATGACCTTCTATCCCGAAGAGGCCACCACGATACACTTCGATGTGATACGCAGCTTCGACCGTCCGCTGTTCCACAGCAACCTGGCCGAGAAGATGGCCGACAAGAATGTGAAGACCGAGCTCGACTGGCAGCTCTACCAGCTGCAACGCCGCTATCTGGACTATCAGGTGAACATCGGTAACCGCATCATCGAGCTGCTCTCGTCGGGCGACGAGGAGGGAACCCTCAAGGCTGCCGAGGTATCGTACCCCAAGCGGAGGTTCCAGGACCTTGCCGACGAGCTGTTTGCCGAGACGGGCAAGAAGATTGTGCGTTCGAAGAACGAGATCGTATTCGAGCAGGACGGTGAGCTGCTGCTGCCCTACCGCCTGTCGAGCGGAGAGAAGCAGATGCTGGTGATACTCCTCACCGTGCTCGTACAGGACAAGCAACCTTGCGTACTCCTGATGGACGAGCCCGAGGTGTCGCTGCACATCGAGTGGCAGCAACGCATCATCAGTATCATACGCGAGATGAACCCACAGGCACAGATCATACTTACCACCCACTCACCGGCTGTAATCATGGGCGGATGGATGGATGCCGTGACTGAGGTGACGGATATAACAATTTAGAATTGAAAATTGAAAGTTTGCCATCCCGAAGGAATAATTTTCAATTTTCAACTTTTAATTTATCGACGTGGCCAAACGACTGACACAGAATGTAACGTCGCTCTACATAGAGGCAGCCAACAGCCTACGCCCCAAGTCGGCTCGTAAGCGGATTGTGGCCTATGTAGAGAGCTACGACGATGTGGCCTTCTGGAGCCATCTGCTGGGCGAGTATAGCTGCGACAAGTATTGCTTCCAGGTGATGCTTCCCTCGAACACCTCGCTTGCCAAAGGCAAGAAGGTGGCCATGATGAATGAGTTGGGCATGGGGCTGGGTGGACACATGATAGCCTGCGTGGACAGCGACTACGACTACCTGCTGCAGGGCAAGACCGGCACCTCGCGACGTATCATCAGCAGTCCCTACGTACTGCACACCTATGCCTACGCCATCGAGAACTACCAGTGCTATGCCGGGAGCCTGCACGGCATCTGCGTGCAGAGCACGCTCAACGACAAGCCGATGATCGACTTCGAGGCATTCTTCCGCCTCTACTCACAGATCATCTATCCGCTCTTCGTGTGGAACATATGGTTCTATCGCAAGCGCGAGCTTTCGGTATTCTCCATGCAGGACTTCTGCCGTGTGGTACGGCTCGACCCCGTGAGTGTGCCTCACCCCGAGGATGCGTTGGAGCAGCTGCGCATCAGGGTGGAGAAGAAGCGCGCGTGGCTTACAAGACGCTACCCGCAGGCACTGCCCGACCTGGAGGCCATGAAGCCCGAGCTGGAGCGGCTCGGCGTGACACCCGACAATACCTACCTATTCATACAGGGGCACCACCTGAAGGAGAATGTGGTGATGAAACTGCTGTCACCCGTGTGTGTCCGATTGCGCCGCGAGCGTGAGATGGAGATACGCCACCTGGCCTGCCATGCCCAGCAGTATCGCAATGAGCTGACCGCCTATCACCGCAGCCTGCAGACCATAGAGTCGGTGCTGCGCAAGAATACCGACTATGAAGAGGCGCCCACCTACGCGATGATACGCCGCGATGTGGAGCGACTGATACAGTTGCTACCGATAGATAAGTAGGGTCAGGTTGTCGGGCCCGAACAGTTCGTTGGCAATGTCCCATAGCTCCTTGGCCGTGAGCGACTCGATACGGCGGTACAGGGCTTCGAACCCCTCATACTTACCATAGTGCAGATAGGTCTTGGCCATGCCGAGTGCCGTGCTCTCAAAGTTGTCAGAAGCCACACCCACCTGGCCTATGAGCTGCTTCTTGGCTGCCGACAGCTGCAGTGTGGTGAGCGGGTGCTCGCGCAGGCGCGACAGCTCCTTCATGGTGAGCGCTATGCAGCGGTCGGCATCGCGGGCATCGGTGCCGAAGTAGATGTTGAAGACTCCCGTGTCGGTATAGCTCGTGAGGTTGCTCTCCACATTATATACCAATCCCGAGTGCTCGCGCAGGGCAAGGTTGAGCCGGCTGTTCATGCCGGGTCCGCCCAGCATATTGTTCAGCAGGTATAGTCCCGTGCGCCGCTTGTCTGATGAGGGATAGCCTATGCAGCCCATCATCACATGGGTCTGATGGGTGTGGCGCATCGTTTCCATCTGCCGGGGTACGTAGGGGAGTGGCGTCGTACGGCTCGTGTTGGCATGTCCCATAGGGATGTCTGCCGTGAAGCGCTCGGCCCACATCACGATGCGGCTGAAGGGGATGTTGCCATAGACAAACAATATGGCGTTGGCCGGATGGTAGTATCGCTCGGTGAAGCTGCGCCCGCTCGCTGTCGTGAACCGCTTGATATGCTGCGGTGTGCCGAGGATATTGTGCCCTAAGGAGTGTCCGCGGAAGAGGATGTCCTCAAAATCATCGAAGATCAGTTCGGCAGGGTTGTCTTCATAGCAGTCTATCTCTTCGAGGATGACGCCCCGTTCCTTGTCGATCTCATGCTGAGGGAAGGTGCTGTGGAAGACGATGTCGGTGAGCAGTTCGAGTGCGCGTGTAAAGTCCTTCTTCAGGAAGGCCGAGTACACCACCGTCTCCTCCTTGTTGGTGAAGGCGTTAAGGTCGCCCCCGACATTCTCCATGCGGTTGAGTATGTGCCAGGCGCGGCGTCGTGTGGTACCCTTGAACAGCATGTGCTCCACGAAGTGGGCCAGCCCGGCCTCGTGGGGCTGCTCGTCACGCGTGCCTGCATCAATGACATAACCGCAATAGACCACCGACGTGGGCGATGGGGTATGGATGATGCGCAGACCGTTGGCAAGTGTCGTCGTGTTGTAGGGCCTCATGATGCAATGCTTCTGGATAGGATGGACTACGTAGCTCACATTACGATCTTGGCCTTGGCAGCGCCAAACTTGAGTATGAGGTCGAGCTGTATGGGCAGGTGGCGCTCGTCATCGGTGGCATAGAAGCGCACCACCTCGCTGTCCACGAGGTGCCCTCGCTTGTTTCTCCGCTTTTGCACGAGGCTGAACACCTGGCATCGGCATGACTCTCCCGAGAGTGTCTCCACCTCCTCCTTGCCGAGGTAGACGAGCTGCTGTTCCTCGACCTTGACTCCCGTGACCATCGGGTACTGCATGCGGTCACCTACGATCAGGCTGTCGGTATCGAACGAGCGCGAGTAGAGCAGCAGGCTCACCATGTCGTAGATGCAGCGGCTGTCATCGTGCGTGGTCTCGCGCACGCGGCCGTCGCCATAGACCTTCACCTGCCGGGCGGTACACACACCGTCGCCGTAGTCAAACCATGCGCGGTCATAGATCATCTCCTTGCCTTCATCGCAGCGCTTCACGAAGTAGAGGGGCACAATCTCGGGAGTGACTACCGTGCGTATCGTGTCGCGCAGACGGAAGATGAGGTCGGCACGCGGGTTGGTGCTGGCAAGCAGGGTACTCTCATAGGCTGGGGCACCGGCATAGGTCGTGCGCCTCGTGGTCAGTGTAGCATCACCAGCCTTTATCCAGATGAACTTCCAGTTGAAGAAGAGTTCATAGCGTACCTCCTCCCCGTCGGTGAGGAGTCCCTCGACTGCGGGACATTGGGCATGCCCGTGCAGAGACAGGGCAAGGAGTATCAGGGTGAGTATTCTTTTCATCGTTTCTGTTGTTGCTTCTTCTTGGCTTCGCGCTCGGCATTCTTCGACTTGCGCTCCTTGGTTACTGATTTCTGTTTCTTTATTTCCTCGGGCTTTTGCTGGTCGATGGGTAGTGCCGTAGGATCCCACTCTTGGGTGTAGTCCCAGTTCTCGCGTGTCTCTATCTTTCCGGGGAAGTAGTACACCTCCTCGGCCGCTTCCTTACTCTCATAGAGTCCGGTATCCCATACCCCGTTGCCGTTGCGGTCGTTGAAGAGCCGTATGTGGTAAGTGCCGGGAGCGAGGAAGTAGAAGTCGGCCTCACCCTTTACCACCTTTTGTTGCCTTGCCACCTTTTCTCCACCGCCGAGCAGCTGTACCGTATAGCCAGGAAGGGAGTTGGGCAGGGTGAGGTAGAGCGTACTGTAGCGGTCAAGCGACTTGAACTTCAGTTTCTCCTCCTGCTTCTTGTTGCCCAATCCGTAGAGACCCACAAACGCTGCCGAGTCGATGACCACCCTATACTCCACTTCGGGTCTCCACTCGCCTAAGAGTTCATATCCCATCAGTGCGTTTCTACGTTGGCGGAACAGATGAGGCTCGTCTACCCATAGCGTATCCACCTTCTTCTGCAGATGTATACCCTCTACATCATATTGCGCTATAGGCTCGTTGAAGTCAATCAGCACATTCCTGTTGAGGTCCATGCTTGTACCTCCTTTTATCTTGATGCTTAGATACTGTGGCTGAGGCTTTACCTCAGGGATAGTGTCGCCTCGCTTCATCCGTTTCTCGCGCTCCTTCTCTGCCTCCTTACGCTTCTTCTCCTCTTCCTGCAGAATCTTGGCACGCGTCTTCTTAGGCACCAGATTGAGTGTATCGGTACGCGGTACCAAGAGTCCGGCTGTGTCAGTATACTCATAGGTAAGGGCAAACGAAAGGGTGTCTTGATAGTAGACCAGCGAATCCTTCATCCAATAGGTGATGCTGTCGTAGTCGGCACTTGCCTGCACAATGTATGCATCATCCTGGGGAAAATTGAGTGGAGTGAGCAGGGGCAGACTGTCGGACCCCAGCGAGAAGAAAATGGAGAAGCGGTTCAGCTCCGGACGTTCCACCTTGGTCAGGTAACGTTGTGTAGGCGCTTCGGTGAAGGCAAGCAACACCAGGTCATCGGGCAAATAATGCACATAGGGTACGCTCCGTATGGTATCAACGGTAAGGGAGTCTATCCAGGTAGTGTCTTGATATGTACGGAGCTCCGTGTAGGGTGTCACCAAAGAGTCGAGGAAAGCTATCATCTCGTTCTTCTGGTCGAACATGTAGTTTTGGTTGGCATCCTGCAAGGCATAGGCACGATAGCTTCCGGGAGCGATACCACGGATGGTGAAGCGGCCATCGGCATCGGTACGCGATACACGGTCGAAGGGCTTCGTGGTAAACGCACTGTCAGAGAGGTCACTGTGCAGCCCAACCAGGATACCCTTCAGTGGCTCCAGGTTGGCAGCATTGAGTACCGTGCCCGACACGGCAAGCGTGTCAATCTGCTCACCCGTAGAGAACAGGATGGCAAAGTTGCCCAACGGGTTACCTTCGTTATAGTCTACTATAGCGTCGCTGAAGTCGATGCTGTAGGTCGTGTTGGCTTTCAGCGAATCATCCAACTGCACCACAATCTTCTTACCATTAGTCTTGATCTCGGGCGGAGTGATCTGTGGAGGCGACACCACCACCTTCTCGGCCGCCTTTTCTATCTTGACAAACTCGTCGAACTCAAATGTCACACGCTTCTCCTTTACACCCAAGGCAAAAGGCTCAGGGCTACTACCCAAGAATACGGGAGGAGTCTCATCATAAGGCCCCCCATCGGGCGAGCCAATAGAGGCGCAGGCCACTATCATCGCTGCTACCAGAGCAAGGATGGCTATATGTTTAATCTTCATTAGCATACTTTCTACAACAACATTAAGGGGACAAAATTAGTGCAAGGCGAGAGAAAAAACAAGTTTACTTACTATATTTCTTCCTTATCACTCGGCATATCTTTTCTCATTTAAGACTGCAAAGGTCTTAGAATCTGTTTGGATTTTACCGCTAATAAGTTTTATGTTATACTTTTCAGTTTATTTGAGGCTCTTTTTACCATCTTTACACTCTTTGTTCTTGCAAATAGACCACTATTTGCTGCGACCAAACAGTGCAAATCTGC
>JAFQLT010000008.1 GCA_017396545.1 Bacteroidaceae bacterium
AAGAGGTACTGAAGCTAAAGTTGCAGAGTGGACTGCTGCAGGCTATACCTTGGCAGGTGCTATGGGTACATTCACAATGTACGATTTGCTGGAAATGCATAACAACAAGATTATCTCTGATATGGAACGCTATATTCCTGTGTTTGGAACAGGACAGGATGAGTTTGGTGAATTGAGTACCGCACGGTTATATGCTCTGAATGATGCATGTGTGAATTATGCTACAGCTGCAGGAAGTGTGGTTTCGGGTGGAATGAATCGTGCTTTTAGTAACTTGGGAGAAAAGGGAACAAAACTACAAGGTGCATATACGCAAAAGGTGGCACAATATATTACCCCTTATATGAAGGAGAGTGTTGCTGTAAAACGAACAACTCAGAAGGGTGTTGAAGTCGAAGTTTATTATATTATTGATGAACAGCATGCCTCAAAAGTTAGAAAACAAGCTATGGATGAAGCTCTGAAGGAAACCGCAACAGAACAAATCTTTGGCACAGCTGTAGACGAGTGGGTAAAAGAATTCGTTTCTGACGTGGAGGAATAATTCAATATGAGACGAATACTCTTTGTATTCTTATTGTTCCCATTGGGCTTGACTTATGCTCAGACATTGTCTGATAAGTTCAAGCCCCAATGGGTGACATCATTTGAGGATATAGACAAACACAATCCGACTTACGAGTACAAGGTGATTGTCAATGAAGGCCCCGACTTGAATCGTTTGCGCAATGATAAGCTGGTCCATTTAGGTTCATACCTGAAATCTACCAATCAGATTGATGGAACGATTGATAAAATTGTGGAATCTGAGAATTCGAACGTCAGTGGAGACAAATATCGCTCGTCACACAAGTTGTCATTTTCTACTAAAACTTCTGTGGAGGAGTTTGATTGTATGATGATTGATGATTATTGGGAACAATTTGTCGTTCCAGGGCTTGGGATGCAATATAGATACTATACATTGTTTGCTGTATCCACTCCTGGTCAGGGAACAACTATTTTTGATGAGTTCACGACAACCACTCAATATGGAGTACACGGCTTGTGGCGGTCAGCAATTGTGCCCGGATGGGGACAGTTCTATAAACGCGACAAACTGAAAGGTGGAATCTTCTTGGGTGGAACTGTAGCTTTGGCTGGTGGCATAGTTTTTACGGAGAATCAGCGTGCTAATTATTTCAAAAAGATAACTAAAACGCATAGTGCGGAACTGAAGCGTGCTTATGCTACGCGAAGCGATCATTTTGCTACAGGACGTAACATTTGTATTGGGGCAGTTGTCGCATTATATGTATATAATTTAGTAGATGCTATTGTAGCGCCTGGTGCTCGTAGAGTAGTTGTCCATCCTAAAGGAGAAAGTAGATACAACTATGCATTGTCACCTACCATTATGAGTGATGGCACGTGGGGCGTTATGGCAGCTGTATCGTTTTAAGCTAATAAATTGACAACCAAGCTGATGCTTGGTTGTCTTTAATAAAAGGTAATGGGTCATGCGAAGTAAATTGTTATTTATAATGGCGTTGTTGACTTTGGGTATTCATGCTCAATCGTTCAAGGAACAAAAGAATATGTTGTCAGCGCAATTTAAGGAATATAAAGCGGCGCAGAAAGACAAGTTCGAAGAATACCGCAAACAACTGAATGCAGAGTACGCGGAATATATGCGTCAGGCTTGGACAGAGTATAAGCCATGTCCTCCTAAGCCTGTGCCACCACGCAAGGAACCGCCCAAGCCTGTGGTGAAGACTCCCGAGGAACCTGCAACACCACCTGTAATACTACCAGTTCCTCAAGAGGAGCCGGTGGTGGAACCTGCGATTGTACCTGCAGAAGAACCGACGGAAGAGCCTGCAGTACCCATAGTGGAGCCAGAGACGGAGCCTGTTGCCGAGCCGGAAGAAGAAGATACGGATGAGCCCGAAGAGATGGTGCTGCCATTTGATGAAGTGGTGCCCCTTGCAGAACCAACCCAACCCGTAGTGCCTGCCATTCCCTTGCCGGAGGTGAAGCCTGTGGTGACCTCTGTGCCTGGGCACACATTCTCTTATTATGGCACATCATGTAAAATTGCGGGAATGAACTCCACGCATCGTTTCGTGTTGGCTGGAGTGAAGGAGGAGCATGTGGCAGATGCGTGGGTGACACTTGCCGCTGACAAATATCTGTCCGTATTGGCACAATGTGCCGAGTATCGTGAGAAGCTGAACCTCTGCGACTGGGGCTATGTACGCTTCCTGCAAGAGATGACTACCAGTTTTTTCACTGCCTCGCACAGCAATGAGGCTGTACTGATGCAGATATATCTGTTGGTGCAGTCGGGGTATAGGGTGCGCATGGCACGTAGTGACAACAGATTGGTGTTGTTGCTCCCCATAGAACATGATGTATACGACTACTCATATCTGACGGTAGATGGCATACCTTATTATGTAATAGATGACGGGGCAAGAAATGGCCGTTCGTTCTATGTGTATGATAGGGCATTCCCGCACGAGATGGCATTGTCGCTCTATATGTCATCGCCACCCTCATTGAAACCTGTGGGAGGTAAGACGGTGGAGCGAACACTGACAAGTAAAAAACAGGTATCGGTTACTATAGAGACCGACAAAAATTTGATAGATTTCTACAACGACTATCCTGTAAGTTCGCAATGGGGATACTATTCCAGTGCTTCACTGAGCCAGGATGTGAAGTCGGCCCTATATCCCGTATTGCAGCAACACATAGAAGGAATGAGCAGTGCTGATGCTGCCAATCTGCTACTCAATTTTGTTCAGACGGCCTTTGACTATAAGACGGATGGTGAGCAGTTTGGTAGCGAGCGTCCGCTATTTGGGGATGAAACATTGTATTACCCCTATTGTGACTGCGAAGACCGCTCGATCTTTTACTCTATATTGGTGCGCGATTTGCTTGGACTGGATGTAGTGTTGCTCAACTATCCAGAGCATCTGGCTACTGCCGTTAAATTCAAAGAAGAGGTTAGGGGCGATTACATTCAGTTGGATGATGGCAAGTATGTCGTATGTGATCCTACATATATAGGAGCTAGTATAGGAGTGGCAATGCCTGACTGTCGTGACGAGAAGGCTGTGATAGTAAGGATTTGATTGTCTCTATTCGTAGCGGTGGACGAGTGTCCACCGCTTTTTATGTTGTCTTATGATGATTTCCTTGCCCTCTTTCCGCCCAATCCCAAAGGCGAATGAAAAGAACGCAGCCATGAGCGATTAGGAAAAAGCAAGAAGTAAGCGAAACGTGAGTTTTTGAGTTAATAAGTTTTTGAGTTGGGCAAGTCTATACTTCCGATTTCAACACCATGTAAGCAAACCGCAGGGTTTGCCTTACATAATGCTACGAAAAATCTGTACAGGATTTCCGGGCGTTTCGTTTAGTGAGGCCTTATATTCTATAGATTATTTTGATTAATCTTTACAGCCTTTATTATTTATCAATACAACAGCCCAAAAGCAAATAGTGGAACGATGTCTGTGGAGTAATACTCGATATCGTCGTGTACGACAATGAAAAAATGCACTTTTTTTCGTGCGTTTATCCCTTTTACGCAACATTCGCTCGTTGAAATTTGGCATTCCATTCGCCTTGATTTTAATCTGCTTTGCAGCTTGAACCTTTAGGTCGCCGGCCGAAGGGAAAGGCAAATTAGGCTGCGCCTCGGAAAATTACAAGTAAACTTGCATTTTCTCTCGCCTTGCACTAATTTTGTACTCTAAAGAAAAGACAGAGAAAATGGCTAAAGGTAAATTGGCAAAGTTTGCCGATATGGCATCTTACCCGCATGTGTTCGAGTACCCCCACTCGGTAGCTGAGCAGGTGCCCTTCGAGATGCGCGGTAAGTGGCGCGAGGAGTTCTTCAAGAACGATAACCCTATCGTATTGGAGCTGGGCTGTGGACGTGGTGAATATACCATAGGATTGGGACGTATGTATCCCGACAAGAACTTCATCGGGGTGGACATCAAGGGAGCACGTATGTGGACCGGCGCTACCGACTCATTGCGCGAAGGCATGCAGAACGTGGCTTTCCTGCGCACAAACATTGAGATTATAGACCGCTTCTTCGCTGAGGGCGAGGTGGACGAGATATGGATCACCTTCCCCGACCCGCAGATGAAGAAGGCTACGAAGCGACTGACCTCCACGTGGTTCCTCCGCCGCTATGCATCGTTCCTCAAGACCGACGGTATCATACACCTGAAGACGGATAGCAACTTCCTCTACACTTACACCGATGCGCTCGTGAAGGTGAACAACCTACCCACCGAGGTAAACACCACAGACCTCTATGGAGGTGGCGAAGCCGATGAGATACTCTCCATCCGCACCTACTACGAGCAGCAGTGGCTCGACCGTGGGTTGAACATCAAGTACCTCAAGTTCCGCCTCGTCCCTGGAGTGGAGCTGCAGGAGCCCGACATTGAGATTGAACTCGACGACTACCGCAGCTACAACCGCAGTAAACGGAGCGGATTGCAGACAAGCAAGTAAATTTACCATTTGACGATTTACAATTTACTATTTATTGAGCGATTGGGTTATTTGATAATTTCACCATCGCGTCTATGTAAATTGTAAAATAACGAAAGGGTAAATCAATCGTAAATAGTAAATTGATAAATAGTAAATTCAAATGAATCTATATCCCAAACTTATCCACGATGCGCTGGCCACAGTGCGCTACCCGGGCTCGGGTAAAAACTTGGTAGAGGCTGAGATGGTGGAGGACGACCTCCGCATCGACGGGCAGAAGGTGTCGTTCTCGCTCATCTTCGAGAAACCTACCGACCCTTTCATGAAGTCTATACTCAAAGCCGCTGAGGCCGCCATCAAGCGTGATGCCGGTGCCGACGTGGAGGTGACCATCAACGTCAAGACCATACAGCAGGCACGGCCCGAGGTGGAGAAACTGTTGCCACAGGTAAAGAACATCATTGCCGTATCGTCAGGCAAGGGTGGTGTGGGCAAGAGTACCGTGGCAGCCAACCTTGCCGTGGCACTCGCCCAGCAGGGCTACAAGGTGGGCCTGCTCGATGCCGACATCTTCGGCCCCTCGATGCCCAAGATGTTCCAAGTGGAGGATGCACGCCCCTATGCCGAGCGCATTGACGGTCGTGACCTCATCATCCCCATCGAGAGCTATGGCGTGAAGCTCCTCTCCATCGGTTTCTTCGTTGACCCAGCCCAAGCCACTATCTGGCGTGGCGGCATGGCAAGCAATGCACTGAAGCAGCTCATCGGTGATGCTGCGTGGGGCGAGCTCGACTATTTCCTCATCGACCTTCCGCCCGGCACGAGTGACATACACCTCACTACCTTCCAGACCGTAGCCATCACAGGCGCAGTCATCGTGAGCACTCCCCAGGAGGTGGCGCTGGCCGATGCACGCAAGGGTATCGACATGTTTACCAATGACAAGGTGAACGTACCCATCCTCGGACTGGTAGAAAACATGGCATGGTTTACGCCCGCCGAACTGCCCAACAACAAGTACTACATCTTCGGCAAGGAGGGCTGCAAGCGCCTGGCCGAGGAGATGAACGTGCCCCTTCTTGGACAGATTCCCGTAGTGCAGAGCATCTGTGAAGGGGGCGACAATGGGCGTCCCGTAGCCGCAGACGGAGATACGATGACTGGCCAGGCCTTCCGCGCACTGGCCGAGGCGGTGGTGGAGCAGGTTGCTATACGCAACGCCACGCAGGAGGCTACACGCATCGTGAAGACGAAGTAGAAATGGATTCTCCCCTAATTATGTACCATTAGCACGTTTCCACGAAGCGATGTGCGGTACCGGTATAGTGGACGGCTGTCGCCAGTATGGGCAATTCCGTTGTTGTTCAGATTGTAGCTGTTGTTGCACTTATTGCAGGTAGCGATACCTTCTGCATTGATGCTCAGGAGTGCGGCACTCCTATCGCATTGTGGACATCCCAAGTCATAGGCATAATACGCTCCATCACCAAAGTAAGGCTTGCCGATGATGAGACCGGCAAGGCCGAACTTGAAGACGCGGCTTTGTATTTCCGTATAGGGAAATGTATGCTCGTTTCCGTCGGGCTCTCTCACCTTGTATCCATTTTTCGTAGGAGTGGGGCGTATGGCGAGGAAGTAGCCGGATGTCTGCACCTTATTGAAAGGTGACAGGCTGATGTCGCACGAGAATGATACGGGGTATTTATCGCTGAACACCTCGTAGGAGCGGCTACAAGCCGCTCCTACGAGTATCAATAAAAGCGCTATAACTTTCGTTTTCATCGATTGCATTCGGCTTCAATCTCCTCGGTGGTGCAGGGCTTGTGGTTGCCGAGGTGGCGCGAGCCATTGGCAGTGATGAGATAGTCCTCCTCGTTGCGTATACCACCGAAATCTTTCCATGCATCAAGTTTGTCGTAGCAGATGAAGTCAGTAAACTGTTTCTCTGCACGCCATTTTTCGATAAGTTCGGGGATAAAGTATATGCCTGGTTCGATGGTAAAGACGAAGCCCGGCTCAAGCGTACGGGCAAGGCGCAATGACTTGAATCCGAACTGTGTACTCTTGGGCTGGCCATCATAGCCTACGTATACTTCACCGAGATTTTCCATATCGTGTACGTCAAGACCCATCATGTGTCCTAAGCCGTGGGGCATGAAGAGGGCGTATGCTCCTGCATTGGCAGCTTCAGTGGGGTCTCCCTTGAGTAGACCAAGTTCTTTCATTCCCTTACATATCTCAGTGACAGCCATCATGTGCACCTCACGATAGGTGATGCCAGGGCGCAAGGCCGCAACAGCGGTGCGATAGGCGCGGAGATTGATGTCATATACCGTCTTTTGGCGCTCTGTAAAGTGACCCGATACGGGCATCGTTGAGGTCAGGTCACCGGCATAGTGCATCGTGTTCTCTGCACCGGCATCAAGAAGAAACAGTTGTCCTTCTTTCAGCACATTGCTGTGGCAGTGGTTATGGAGAGTCTGTCCGTTGATTGTAGCTATGACTGGAAATGAGAGGTTGCCACCATGGCGCATGGCCACTTCGGTTACGGCAGCGGCTACCTCGCTTTCCTTGATTCCGGGACGCACGGTACGCATTGCTGTCACGTGCATCTCTACGCTGGTGTTGATTGCCTCTTCGATTTGTGCTATCTCTTCGTCTGTCTTGTAGTTGCGCTGATTCACTACGGCACGGATGAAAGGTATCGATGAACCCACTTCCACCTCGGCAGGCTGCTTGCCGAGGAGTTCGGAGAGCCACAGCTTGTGGTCGCCGCGATAGGGGGGCAAATAGTGTATGGACTGCCCTTTGGATGCTGCACGGTCGAGATAATTCTTCAACTCGTTCATAGGCAAAGTCTCACGGATACCCACACGCTCGCTCTTCTCACGGATGGTCGGTTGAGTACCCATCCAGATGATGTCATCGATAGTCAGTTCGTTACCGAAGATAATCTCACGGTCTTCATCAATGTCGATGATAGCTGCAAGGCCGGCATAATCAGATCCGAAGAAATAGAGGAAAGTAGAATCCTGACGGTAGTGATAGGTGTTGTCGGCATAGTTCATGCCGCACTCGTCATTGCCCAAAAAGAGTAACAAACCGCTCTTCAGCGTATCTTTCAATTGCTGGCGGCGATGGATATAGGTTTCTTTTGCAAACATAATGTAGAGTTTTTATGGGTTTATATTATTCGTTTCTTCCAGTCATTCTGTTATATATACTTATATACTTCATGGCAACACTATTCTCGCCATACGTGTTCACGGCCTTTCGTGCAGCCTCACGACTCAGTATGTCGTACTCGCCTTCGGTGAGCAACCAATGTATTCCCGTGGCAAAGTCTGATACATTCTTGTATTCCGCCACGTAGCCATTGTGTAAATGGTCTATCATCTCGGGAATACCGCCTACGTTGAATCCTATGCAAGGTACGCCACAAGCCATAGCTTCCATTACTGTGTTTGGCAGATTGTCTTGTAGCGAAGGAATGGCTAAGATGTCTATGGCATTGTAAATCTCTGCTATTCGTTTTTCGTCTGCAATATAGTTCAAAGGGTATACATTGAAGGGAAGGTCCTGATACATTGAAGGGGTAATGTCTTTACCTATGAGTACAATGCCGAGTTTGTCTCGCCATTCAGGATGCCTCTTGTCAATTAGTTTGAGCGCTTCTCTGAAGTAATGATAGCCCTTGCGCTCATCGGTGAACGTATGCGAGCTGAATATGATCAGCCGCTTGTTGATAGGTAGTCCTATGTCTTCACGGGCCTGCTGCTTTTTGCGTGGCTTAAACAGATTGCTGCTGAATGTATTGGGAATGCACGTGATTCTGTGTCCCTGGAGGAGACGGCTGTTTGCAGCCATATTGCCCAACCATTGGCTGCATGCCACAAACTGGATATGGCTTCCCTGTAGCATCGTGGCTTTACGCTCGAATACACGGAATGCCATATCGTGATATTTGCGACTGTTAAGCTGTGGACAGTTGTGGCAATGTTCCGTATAGTGGTCGCAGTCGTGAGCATAGTGACATATTCCAGTGAATGGCCACATGTCGTGTAGTGTCCATACGATGGGTTTGCCTGATGCAATGATTTTTTCTACGGCAGTGAGTGAGAGCATTCCATCATTTATCCAATGTAAGTGAATGACATCAGCTTGTTTGAATTCGGGTAGTTCGGTGATATCTCCTCCCGAATGTCCCAAGTCAATTGCATAGATGCGGTTGTGGTGGAATGGTGTGTGTAGCATCACCGAGAGTCGCTCCCAAAGCATGGTCAGCCGATCTGTCGTACTATGCTCCATGGCGACCGTAGTCACCTGCTCTGTCGTTTTTTTTCGTACCAGCATCTTGGCCTTGATTCCATGGCTCTTCAAGGCTTCGGTAAGGCGGTAGGCTGCAATTGCAGGACCTCCTTGCCGTTCGGTAGTGTTGATGATGAGTACTCGCATTTTTATTGGGGGTATACTGACTCTTTATGGTATAATACTATGTCTTGCTTGCCACGTCAAATAGAGCCTTGGTCATATTGCTCCATGCGTATTTTGCTTTTTCTTGCACAATACCTTCATGGAAATCGCTTTCGTTACGGTTGTGTATAAAGTCGACTAATGCTTCAGCGATATCAGGTGCGTTGGGTTGGGTAACATAGCCCACTTTGCCATGAGGGACAATCTCCGCCAAACCGCCTACATCGGTGACCAACATGGGGCGTTCAAAGTGATAGGCTATCTGTGTGATACCACTTTGCGTTGCAGATTTGTAGGGCTGTGCCACGAGATCGGCTGCAGCAAAGAAATAACGCACTTGGTCGGCAGGAATAAACTCTTTATACCAAATGATATGGTCGGCAAGATTCAAGTCCTTCTCTAACTTTTCGTAAAGCTCGGCATTGCTATAAAACTCTCCGGCCACGATGAGTTTTACGTTTTTGTCACGCAAGCGGATGTCGGCAAAGGCTCGAAGGAGGAGGTCAAGCCCCTTGTAGTCGCGTATAAGTCCAAAAAAGAGGATATAGCAAGCGGAGGAATCAAGGTTGAGATGGGCGATAGCTTCTTCGCGGGAAACTTTAGCACCGAAGTTGTCATAAAGTGGGTGTGGTGTGAGTGCACAAGGTTTTGTGTTGTCAAAACTTTGGGCATCGCGTAGTACCGAGGCTGACATGGCTACATAGCCTTTTACCGAACGGATCATATAGCGGGCAAAGATCTTATCCCCTATACGGTGTTCATGAGGTATTACATTGTCGAGCAAGGCTACCACTTTGATCCCCTTTTTCTTGCGGATGACGCGAGCTACCGTTCCCAGGCAAGGAGCCAGAAAGGGAAGCCAGAAGCGTATCATTACCATGTCGGGGTGCTGATGACGTATCTCGCGACCGACCTTAAGCCAGTTCAGCGGGTTGATGGAGTTGAGTTTACGTGTGATAGAGAGCCCATCTGGTGCCGCACCTGTAGCATACTGTGTCTTTCCGGGAAATAAGAAACTGGGATACTGCAACGTGAATGTATAGATACTAACCTCATGCCCCTCGCGCTGAAACTCATAAGCTAAACGCTCGTTGAAATCGGCTATGCCGCCTCTATAGGGATAAGCAGGCCCAACTATGACAATACGCTTCTTCATGATGCCTTTCTGTCTGATTCGTTTGCAAATATACAGTAAAACGGGTGAATAATGGCAAGATTACCCGAATATTTCTTGGGCAAGTGTTATACTGCCGGCAGGCTGTTGCCGTTGATTTTGCGGTACAGATCAAGCGCAAACACGTCAGTCATCCCCGAAAGATAGTCGAACACGGCTTGTACTTTGCCGTAGAGCGTGGGCGCTTGTAGGTTGTACTGGCTGCTTACCCTATCGATGAGCAGACGAGAGTAGGCATTGTCGGGGTGGGTTACTGCATCTATCATTAGTTCGATAAGGGTGTTGATGATGCGGAAACCAGCCAACTCAATGTCCAGAACATCGCGCGAACGGTATATTTTTGTTTTGGCAATTTCGGAGCAGTGCCTATAGGCTTGACGGCAACGTTCGCTAGTGTGCCTGATGAGTGGGTCGGTGAAAATGCCGTCAAGGATTTCCGTCTCGTGCTGCATGAAAGCGTCGGCACATTCATCGATGAGTATGCCTATAATCTTGGAACGTAGGTAGGCTATTTGCTCGTTGCGGTCGCTTACCATATTGAGCACTTCTGTAAGATGTCCTTGTTTGTGCTCTTCGATGAAGGGGGTGAGTAGTGAGACTGTTTCCTCATGGGTGAGTATCTTTAGCTTGTAGGCATCCTCGATGTCCATCATCTGGTAACAGATATCATCGGCTGCTTCCACGAGGAATACCAGCGGGTGGCGGCAGTAGCGGAGTGGCTCATTCTCGGCACTGAGGCGGATGATGCCCAATTCGTCGGCAATGGTACGGAATGTGTCGGCTTCGGTGTGGAAGAAGCCGAATTTGGACTTTCCACCGGAATAGTACGATGAATAGGGGTATTTTACGATGCTCGCCAATGTGGAGTAGGTGAGAGCAAATCCTCCACGTCGACGGCCGTTGAACTGGTGAGTGAGTAGGCGGAAGGCGTTGGCATTGCCCTCGAAATGGATGATGTCGTTCCACTCTTCGGTGGTCAATTTGTCGTGTAATGATTGGCCTTTCCCCTCAGTGAAATAGGCTGATATGGCCCTCTCTCCCGAATGTCCGAAGGGGGGGTTACCCAAGTCATGAGCCAAACAGGCAGCCGAGACGATGTTTCCGATTTCGCCAACGAGTGAGTCTCCCAATTCGGGATGCCGGCATAATAGGGCACGGCTCAATCTGTTGCCTAACGAACGACCCACACAGGCTACTTCGAGACTGTGGGTGAGTCGGTTGTGTACAAAGATGCTGCCGGGAAGGGGAAAGACCTGTGTCTTGTTCTGTAGACGGCGGAAAGGTGCCGAGAAAATCAGACGATCGTAATCGCGCAGGAAGTCCGAGCGGTCGTCGCTCCCTTCGGTATGGAAAGCCTCCATGCCTAATCGTTTGGCCGATATCAGTTTTGTCCACTCCATCATAGTATGTGCTTTTTTACGCTACAAACAGATTCTTGGCTGCAAATGTACATCTTTTTTCGTTTCGCTTGGGTATACTCGTCTATTTTTGTTACTTTTGTCTGTGATAAGGAGCAAAGCGATGATGGGAGAATGGCTAAGAAGGAGGCGCAACTCGCTCGGATACGGAGTGCAGAGTCCTGGTGACTTTTACTTTGTGCAGCACGTGCTGCGTGAACAGTTGCCTTACTATGGTTATGCAGCCCTCAAGGAGATGCAGCTGAAATATGGTGCCTGCTTGCCACATTATTCAGAAGCAACAAATAGACTGCTTTTCCGCTTGGCCAATTATGCGCATCCCGATACGATAATCGAGGTGGGTGCTGGGCTTTCGACCTTTGCCATGGCCATGGCTTGTCCGACGGCCCGGAGCATTGCTCTCTCCTCGTCAGTCGTGTGTTGCGAAGCCATGCATCCGTTGCTTGCAGAGTATCCGCAAGTAGAGATAAAGTGTGTCGATGGAGTGCCACCTTTGGACGACTTGTTCAATGAGATAGAAGCTGTGCCCTTGCTCCATATAGCCCACACTCCATATTGTCGGGAGATAGTCGATGCGGCCTTGGCTCATGTGGTTGGTCGTACACTGATTGTCATTGAGGGTATTCGCGATGGAAGGGAGAAGCGCGATTGGTGGAAGAGTTTGCAGGTAGATTCGCAGGTTGAGGTTGTCTATGACCTTGGCAATATCGGTCTGCTGTCTTTTGGCAACTCGTACCATAAGGGAACCTATTGGATAAATCTTAAGGAGTAATGATGGAAGATGCTGATATGAAAAGGAGTCGGGTATATACCCGTGGTGGAGATAGTGGTACCTCCTCACTCATTGGAGGAGAACGTGTCAAGAAGTCTTGTCTGAGGCTCGATGCCTATGGCACCATCGATGAGCTGAGTGCCCACATCGGCCTGTTGTATGCCATGGTCGGGACAGATATAGATTCCGATGCTGGTCGATTGCAGTGGATTCAGTCGCGTCTGTTCGATGTGGGCACTCATCTGGCCATGCCCTATATCGAAGGTCAGGAGCTGCCTTGTGCCATCACTCCTATCCATGTGCAGCAGTTGGAGAAGTGTATTGATACACTCGATGCACAGTTGTCTCCGCTCCGTACCTTCATACTTCCTGGTGGCTGTGTGGCTGCTGCCCAATGCCATGTGTGCCGCACGGTATGTCGCCGTGCCGAGCGTCTCATTGCATCACTTTCTGAAGAGGTACCGGTGAACCTCAATCTTTTGGCATTTGTGAACCGGTTGTCCGATTTCCTGTTTGTATATGCTCGATTCTTGAATAAAATGGGAAGTGTAGAAGAATTTTCTTGGAAGAACGATTGCTGTTGAGGAAAAAAGTTATACTTTTGCAGCCTTATTGTAAAAACGGTTTAATCATATAATAATAAAGAAGAGTAAGATATGTATTGGACACTTGAATTGGCATCCAAACTGGAGGATGCACCTTGGCCTGCAACTAAAGATGAACTTCTCGACTATGCCATCCGTTCGGGATGCCCTATGGAGGTCGTAGAGAATTTGCAGGAGATGGAAGATGAGGGCGAGATCTACGAGACCATCGAGGATATCTGGCCTGACTATCCCAGCAAGGAGGATTTTTTCTTCGACGAAGAGGAGTACTAAGTATTCGCCTGCCAAGCAGGCTTGACTGTGTGATGAAGACGTTATTCAGAGGTAAGCCGTTCGGACGTTTGGACAGGTATATCATTGTGAAGTTCCTGGGCCATTATTTCTTTTCCATTGCGCTGATTATCTCCATCGCTGTCGTGTTCGACTACAACGAGCACATCGATAAGTTTGTGGCCAACAATGCTCCATGGAAAGCAATCATATTTGATTATTACCTGAACTTCATTCCTTATTTCTCCAATCTCTTCAGCCCGCTGTTTGTCTTTATAGCTGTCATCTTTTTTACATCGAAGTTAGCCGAGAACTCCGAAATCATCGCTATGTTTTCCACGGGGACGAGCATACACCGGCTGATGTTCCCCTACATGTTCTCTGCTTTGCTCATAGCCATACTTACCTATGGGTTGGGAGCGTATGTCATCCCTAATGGCAATGTTACGCGTCTCGAGTTTGAGAATGTCTATAAGAAGAAGAGGAAGGTAGAGAACGCCCGCAACATACAGATGGAGGTGGAGACCGATGTGATAGCCTATATCGAGCGCTTCGAAAGTAGCAACAATACGGCTTACCGTTTCTCGCTTGACAGCTTTGAGGGCAATTCCATGAAGTCGCACTTCACTGCACGCTCCTTGGTCTATGCCGGTGACAAGGATAATCCCTACAAATGGAAGGCCAAGAACTGGCAGCACCGCATTATCACAGACTCGATAGAGGTTATCACGAGTGGATTGCAGATGGACACCATCGTGCAGGTGGAGCCTTACGACCTGTTCATCACAAAGAATCAGCAAGAGACGCTTACCTCACCGGAACTGAAACGCTACATTGATAAGCAGCGCCGTCGTGGGATTGCTAATATCAAGGAGTTTGAGATAGAGTACCACAAGCGTATTGCTACCTCGTTCGCGGCTTTTATCTTGACGCTCATCGGTTTGTCGCTTTCGGTCAAGAAGGTCAAGGGCGGTATGGGTATGAATCTTGGTATCGGCATTGCACTCAGTTTCGGTTACATCGTGTTCCAGACTATCTCGTCTACCTTTGCTGTCAATGGTAGCATGTCACCGATAATAGCGGTGTGGATACCTAACATGACGTTCCTTGTTATTGGTGCCTACCTTTATTGGAAAGCCTCCAAATGAGAGGGATTCTGGCCCTTGAATTTTATCTGCCCCATAATTATAACGAATAAGAAACCAACCAACGAATTCTGCATTGGGAATTCAACAACTAAACAGATATGGACTTTTACGACCTCGACCTCAATGATGATGTGCTCGACGCACTGGATGCAATGAACTTCACCACATGTACTCCTATTCAGGAGCACACCATACCTCCCCTACTCGAAGGGCGTGACCTTATCGGTGTGGCCCAGACTGGTACAGGAAAGACAGCAGCCTACCTGCTTCCCATACTGAGCATGTTGAGCGATGGTGGATTCCCAGATGACGCCATCAACTGCATCATCATGTCGCCCACCCGCGAATTGGCCCAGCAGATAGATCAGGCTATGGAGGGCTTCTCCTACTACGTACCCGTAAGCAGCGTGGCCGTATACGGAGGAAATGATGGCATACGCTACGAACAGGAACGTCGCGGACTCTCGCTCGGAGCCGATGTCATCATCGCCACCCCTGGCCGTCTCATCAGCCACATTTCATTGGGCAATGTAGATCTCTCGCGCACCTCGTTCTTCATTCTCGACGAGGCCGACCGTATGCTCGACATGGGTTTCTACGATGACATTATGCAGATTGTCAAGCAGCTACCCGATACGCGTCAGACTATCATGTTTTCAGCCACCATGCCCGACAAGATACAGAAACTTGCCGCCAACATCCTGCACGACCCCGTAGAGGTGCGTCTCGCTGTAAACAAGCCTGCCGACAAGATAGTGCAAACGGCCTACGTGTGCTACGAGACACAGAAGTTGGGCATCATCAAGAGTCTATTCCGCGATACCAAGCCCGAGCGCGTCATCATCTTCTCCTCCAAAAAGACCAAGGTGAAAGAGATTGCCGCAGCCTTCAAGCGCATGAAGTTCAATGTAGGCGAGATGCACAGTGACCTCGATCAGGCGCAGCGCGATGTGGTGATGCGTGAGTTCAAAAGCGGGCGCATAGACATCCTCGTAGCCACTGATATCGTGTCGCGTGGCATCGACATCGATGACATACGCCTAGTCATCAATTACGATGCGCCACACGATTGCGAAGACTATGTGCATCGTGTCGGCCGTACTGCCCGCGCTGGAGCCGATGGCTGTGCTATCACCTTTGTGGCAGTCGATGATCAGTCGCGTTTTGCCGCCATCGAAGAGTTCATCGGTCGGGAAGTTCACAAGATTCCCGTTCCTGAGGAGTTGGGTGAAGCTCCCGAGTACAATCCCAAGAAAGCCGGAGCTCGTGGCAAGAGTGGCCGTGGCAGTCGTAAAGGTAGCCACCGAGGCGGTAAGGGGCATAGCGGTAAGGCTGGTGCACAAGGCAAAGCACGTGCTGGAAGGAATCATCGTGGCGGCAAGGGAAAGCACAAGGATACCGCTAAGGCGGAAGTATAAGCGTAATAATACAAACGTAAATAAAGCAGGGGGTGCGTGAGCACCCCCTGCTTTATTTATAAGGTATTGGTCGCCTTACTTCACAATGGTCTTTCGGCCATCGATGATGTAGATACCGGGAGCCAGACCTTCGGTCGAGCAGCTGTCTTGGCGCAACTGTCGTCCAGTGAGGTCGTAGATGCCCTTGGGTGCTGCAGCTGTGGCGGTATCATCTGTCACGTAAGTAATCTCTGTGAAGATCTCCTCCGTAGTACCGAAAACTGTCATCGGCTCCTGTGTCAGGCTAAAGCGTTGCAACGTCAAGCAGATACTTCCGCTCATATTGGCGAGCAAACCCAGACTTATGGCACTCTCTTCTGCAAGTACGAAAGTCACGGCATTAATGTTGTTGGTAGCCGAGCCTTTGGGCTTCATTGCGGTGTAGGCGAGTGCCTCATCAGCGAGGTCACTGGTTGCAGGCAGCGTGTTGCCCTCAGCAACTACAAGGTACGAACTTCCGCACTGGCCTTCGTGGGATCCATACTCCGCGGCGAAGGTATAGCATCCGGCCGGTAGTGTAATGGTTTGGAATGCCTTGTGGTCAGTGAGCTTCGAGGCGAAGGTGTCCCATCCTGTGGTTACGGTGAAGCAGCTTTCTTTGCCCTTGTCCACGTGTGCTCCGGCTGTGATGCCATACTCTGTGATGGTGTTCTCCAGAGTCCATCCTGTCAGTGCGAATGTGCGGGTTGGCAGGCTGGGGTTCACGCATGTCTTAGTGCAGTTGAAGGGTTTGGTGTAGTTCTTGAGGTGCTTTGCTGTGATGTCTTTTCCACCGGCTTCCTCATCGGTGCTGAGGCTGAATACGCCCCTTGAGAGTCCCCATGCGTCACCGTCGGGTCCGAATCCGGTACGTGTGCCGTGGTTGGCATTCGAGGTGGCATCCTGCACGTCACCACCGCTTTGGTTGAAGTTGTAGTACAGGACAAGTTTGTCGTCCGCTTCAGCCTTGGCTATATCTTCGATGGGGGCGTTGGCATAGGTGCGCAGCTTTGCCTCCGACAGTGTGCTGCCCCATACGCGCAGTTCATCCATGTTGCCCTTGAAGGGTAACCCTGTACCGCCAATGCGGAAAGTAGAAATCTCGGGCAGCGTGGTGACACCACTCAAAGGACGTGTACTGATGATCACTTCATCGCGGTAGAAGCGTGCTGTGCCACTGGCAAAGGTTACGGCATAGTGGTGCCACTCGCCTGGTACGATGTAGCCGTCGGTCGTAGTCACATTCTTTCCTTTGATATAGAGTTGCATCTTGCCGCCACTCATGGTCTTGATGAGCAAGGTCTCCTCGCTGTCGCCGATGCCGTTGGTTTCGTCGGCCGGCCATCCGGGATTCATCCACCAGTCTATGGTAAAGGCTTTTTGGTCTGCAGTGAAGGGTACCTGTGTGGTGGTTACAGTGGCTGCATCGTATCCGAACACGAGTCCGTTCTTGCTGTCGGCATTGGTGACGATGATTGCTCTCTCGCGTGTTGTACTGCTCTGTCCTGAGTTGTTGCTCACGGTGAGTGTCACGTTATAGATGCCGGGCTTGTCTATGGCCACCTTGTTGGTGTCAGCATATACGATGTAGTTGTCTGTACCGTTGGTGATATGCCATCTTCTATATAAAGGAGTATATAGGCTCTCGTCGTTGAGTGTGAATGGCTCTCCCTTGAGCACTACGGCCGGTGCTATGCTGAATGCTGCTTCGGGAGCCACCTCCACCACTTCTATGGTTTCGGCATGGCTCTTCTTGCTTCCGTCGGGTGCTGTCACGGTGAGTGTCACCTTGTATGTGCCTTGCTGCTGCCAGCTGGTGGCAGTGCTGGGCGATGTGGCTGTGGGGTTGTCGGCTCCGGGCATACTCCACTCATACATGTATCCCATGCGCGGTGCTGTAGCGTGCAGGGTCACGCGTTCACCTGCGGGTATGGCTCCTGTAGCCGTCATGGTGAATGTGGCTTCGGGAGCGGGTGCTGCCTCTACGTAGATGCTGCGTGTGGCGGTCACCGGTTTTCCGCTTGCCGATGTGGCGGTCACGCTCACGCTGTGCGTGCCTGCTGTGGCGAAGGTCAGCGTGGGGCTTGCTACGGTGAGGTTGCTGATACCTGCCCCTTCGGCGGTCCATGCCATTTGGTTCACGGCATCGTTGTATGTGGCGGTCAGTGTCACGGGAATGCCAGCATAGATGGTCTCTTCGGGCAAGTTGATGCTCACGGTCGGGTCTTCGTCCAATGTCCCTAAGGTCTTGAGCCCGTCGGTGACAGATTTGTAGCTGCTGCCGTGCAGTTTGGCATGATGGCCTCCTGCGCAGTCGCGCATACGCAAGTTGCCCTCCTCGTCGGTGAAGGTGTCTCCCTTGAGATAGGCGATGAGGCCCTGCGGCATGGTGCTGCCGGTAAACTCGCAGTCCTTACTTGCCTTGATCTGCTCCTTGGTGCGTGCCACGTTCCAGATGCGTATCTCGTCATATACGGCATTCTGCGCGTTGCGCTCGCCGTCCGATGAGAATACGAGGTCACCGAATCCGCCTACACCACGATAGAACTGTGAGGTGAATGAACCACGGTTGATGCCGTTGAGATAGACAGTAATCTTGTTCTTGTTGATTACCATGGCCACATGTATCCATTCCCCGGGCTTCAGTAGGGTGTTGGTGTAAGCATCGGTGGTGTTCATTCGATCCTGGGTGCTCCATCCCACGGTAAGCTGTCCGGTGGCATTGGCATGGAACATGAAGGTTCCCCATCCGGGGCCACCGCTCTGGTTCCAGTCGATGACGGTGGTTGGCTTTATCCAGTACTCGATGGTAGCTTGCTCATACTTCGATGCGAACACACCGGGAATGGTGAATCCTGAGTTGGCAAACTCTATGCCAGTGTTGGGCGACGACAGGGTTACGGGAGTAATGGCCGTAGTTTCCGATGACTCGTTGCCGTCGGCATAGATGGCCGTCACGGCATATTCGCTTGCGTTGGTTGTGGCCTCGGGCGTATAGGTTGTGGCGTTGGCAGGCAGTTCGGCCACGAGCATACCGTCGGCATATACGCGGTAGTTGTTGACGGTTGCAGCCGAGCGCATGGGTGTCTGCCAAGTGAGCGTACCGTCGGTGTAGGCCACGTTCTGCGGTGCATAGTAGCTGCTGCCCTGCACTACGACAGAGATGATGGTGCGGTTGCCTGCGTTCTTGATCTCCACGCCTTCACCCACGCCGAAAGGTGTCTCTATGCCCTGCTCATCGTAGCGGTAGTCGATGATGGAGGCATTGTGTATGGTACCCTTTCCTTCGGCCCACGACTGGGTGTCGATGATGAAGAAGTACTTGAGGGGCTTGTTCATGTCGTACCCTGCGGTGAGGTCGGTGAGGTCGTAGCCGAACTCCATGGGTTCGTCGTGCAGCTTTCCGTCGGCCCAACGCCCCAACATGGGCACTTCGGGAGAGGGACCGTCATCACCGTTGCTGCCGTCACCGGCGTAGGTGAAGTGCACGAAGGGGACAGTATTCTCAGGTGCGGTGGCATTGAGGTCGGCACTGATGCCGGCACTCAAGGCGAGCTCCGAGCGTCGGCTATAGTCTATTTCGAGCTTGATAGTGCGTAGCGGACGGTAGTCCTTGCGTACCTTATATATTTCGGGAGTCCAGTAGTTGTCGAGCATGGTGCGGTTGCCGGGCGTGCCGTCGTTTTGGAACATGGGGCCACCGTGGGCATAGGGGCAGTAGATGAAGCCGTCGTTCTCCCATCCGCCCCACGAGTTGACGATAATCCATGCGCCCACCTCGCCTACATCGGCCGTATAGATTCTTTCGCCTTCTTTGTTTCTGACATCATCGGGGTTGGTCTCACCGATGATGCCGTCCTTGTCGAGGTCAAACTCGATGCGGTCGTCATAGCCCACGATAGTGAGCGCGTGGTCCACCGATACGCCCCACTCATAAACGTATCCCATGCCGGTGACGCCTATCTTGTCGTTGGTCTCGGTCTTGGGGATGTCGCGCCATACGCCACCCGAGGCCACGCCGATGCCGCAGATGCCTCCGGCATGGAACGAGTTGTCGCCGTTATGGTTCCACAGCCAGTTCTTCACGGCTTCGCGTCCCTCCTCGGTCTTCACGCTGACGGGGAAGTTCGAGGGTTGCAGCATACGGTTGTGCATGGCTTCGAACCACTTGTCGTATCCCTGCATCCATCCGAAGTCGTTGTTTGTCTCCTCCTGATAGCCGAAGAGCGACGAGTAGGTCTGTCCGCCATAGGTGGCTGCCGAGGGTACACCCACATACATGACGAAGGCATCCTTGCCCTGACCTATGATGGAATGGTTCGAGTTGGTGTGCAGCCACACGAAGTGCGAGGGATAGTAGTTCTCGGGCTTCGAGCCGTCGAGGTCGCGGTAGGCGGCCAACTCGTGGCTGAACATGTAGCAGATGCGCGATGCCGATCCACACGATCCGCCGTCCTGGTTGAACACGGGCGGGAAGTAGCGTGTCTCTGCGTTGTTCACATGGTCGGGGCGCTGGGTGGCGGCTACGCGCTTCATCCCTGCGGCCTTGGCTTCATGGACAGGAGCCATGAGCGACCAATCGGGGTTCACCTTGTCAGTGTAGTCCGGGTACTTGGTGCGGTCTACGTCGAGGGTTTGTGCCTGTGCGGTCAGCATTGAGCCACCGAGGAGCACTGCGGCAAGGATGCCGGTGAAGAGGGTCTTTTTCATGATTTTTGTGTTGTAGTTAATAGTCGAATTAAGGTTATTCATGGTGCTGACACAGTCAATCAGCCTACAAAGATAAATAATATTTTTGGAATAATCTCATAATCCGCTAAGAATAAAAAGTTTATGCGGAAAGTTCAAGAACGAGGTAATGAGTTGGCAACTGTTCTGATTTCTACATACTTGCGTGATTTGCATTGATGTACAACTCATCTTGGAACAAA
>JAFQLT010000057.1 GCA_017396545.1 Bacteroidaceae bacterium
GCTCGAGATCTATGCCGACGATGTGAAGTGTAGCCACGGAGCCACCGTAGGCCAGCTCAACGAAGATGCCCTCTTCTACATGCAGCAGCGCGGCATCAGCCATGCCGAAGCCCGCCAGCTCCTCATGCGTGCCTTTGTGGGTGAGGTCATCGATGAGGTAGGCCTCGATGCCCTGCGCGACCGCCTGCACCATCTGGTGGAGAAGCGATTCCGCGGAGAACTCGGCCAATGCCGTGAGTGTAATGCCTGTAGGTAACTAAGGTGCTTATCGTTTTTTTGCGAAGAACTGTTTCATCAGTTCGGCGCAATCATCTTCCATAACTCCTGCAACAACCGTTGTCTTGGGGTGTAGGGCTTGCGGGGCATATCGGTGATAGCCCCGTTTCTCGTCGGTGGCTCCATATACCAGACGCCCCAGTTGCGCCCATCCCAATGCTCCGGCGCACATCACGCAGGGCTCTACAGTGACATATAACGTGCAGTCAGCGAGGTACTTGCCGCCGAGGAAGTTGGCGGCTGCAGTCACGGCCTGCATCTCGGCATGGGCGGTGACATCGGTAAGCGTTTCGGTGAGGTTGTGTGCACGGGCTATCACTCTCCCTTTGCATACAACGACGGCACCTACGGGTACTTCGTCGTTGTCGTAGGCGATGGTCGCTTCATCGAGTGCCATCTTCATGAAGCGCATATCGTCGGTAGATGGGGTGGAAGGGGTCATCGGCGCATGTCGTGTTCGTTGAACAGGGTGGGGTAGTCGAGGTCGAGGTTGCGGTGTATGAAAGCCAACAATGTCTCGCGGATCCAACGGCTCTTGTTCTCAATACCGTACTTGTGCAGGTAACTGTCAATGATGCGCATTTCCTCATCGCTCACTAAGCAGGTGAGGCGTGTGTGGCGTGCCGCGTCTGTCTGGAGATTGACTCCGGTATGCTTGGTCGTCTTCATCATTCAACGGTTTTTCTCTATTGTGTCGCAAAGGTAGGCTTTTTTTTTCAATATGTTGCGAATTATGCGTATATTTGCAATGTCTTTGTGCCGTCTTGGCAGAAAGGACTGCCGAATGAACGACTATGTCTTACAAGTGCCGCTGTGTCATAATGTTTGTGCTTCTCATGTGTCTTACACTTGGGTTGTGGGCTGTGCCGGCACGCCGTGTAGCTATCACGGTGGGGCAGCCTGATGGTACAGAGCTTACGCTGGTCATGTGTGGTGATGAACATTTCCATAGCCTTGTGACGGCCGATGGGGTTCCTGTGGTGCGCTATGATGGTGCCTATTATTATGCTATTGTTGGAGAGGAAGGGATAGTGCCTTCGGCATTGTTGGCTCATGAGGAGTGCTTGCGTAGTCCTGAAGAGAAGGCTTTTGTGAAGACTTTGCTCGATGTCCCTTCGGCCCGTGCAGCCCGTATGCATCGGAGAGGTATTAGTGTGCGTAGTGCGGAAGAGCACACCTCTGAAGTCCCCACGGAAGGAGAGGTGTGTGTGCCGGTATTGCTGGTGCAGTATACGGATGTTAAGTTCTCTTCGTCCGACCCCAAGGGCAGCTTTGAAGAGCGGCTGAACGGGGAGCATTATACCGATGAAGGCGGATATGGCAGCATTAGGCAGTACTTTATGGATCAGTCGGAGGGGAAGTTCCGCCCCAAATTCGATGCCATAGGCCCTGTGACGCTGAGCCACGAGATGAAATACTATGGTGGTAATGATAAGGAGGGGCTTGATCTGCGTCCGCGAGAAATGGTGAGTGAGGCCTGCCGTAGGGCATACAGTGAGTTGGATACCGATTTTGCGCGCTACGACAATAATGGCGATGGCTATGTCGACATCGTGTATGTGATCTATGCAGGGTATGGTGAAGCTTCATATCCTGATAAGTTGGAGAATACAGTATGGCCTCATCAGTGGCAATTGGAAACTCCGCTCACTCTTGGCGGAGTGAAGATAGGACGCTATGCCTGCAACAACGAGCTTGATGGGTATAGTGGAAATAGGCTTGATGGTATAGGTACGTTCTGCCACGAATTTTCGCACTGCCTTGGCTTGCCGGACTTTTATGATACAGCGGGAGGTGACGGTTTTGGCATGAGTGTGTGGAGTGTCATGGATTACGGATGCTACAATAACGATGGACATACTCCTTGCGGATATACGGCTTATGAGAAGAGCTTCTTGGGGTGGACATCTCTCGTGGAACTTACCAATCCAACCCATGTGACACTCAGATCATTGAGTGATGGGGGGAAGGCTTATAAAATCGTAAATGAGGTTAACCCCGATGAGTTCTATGTCGTTGAATACTGCAAAAAGGCCGGGTGGAATGCCTATGCTCCGGCAGACGGTATGCTTGTGCTGCATGTAGACTACCTGTCTACTGCATGGCATGAAAATGTGGTGAACAATGATCCTGAGCATCCGCGTGTGAGTCTTATTCCTGCCGATGGGGAGCTTACTTCGCGAACGCTCTTGGGTGATGTTTGGCCGGGGCCGAGTGGCAATACGCAGTTGACCTCTACAAGCTCTCCTCCAGCCAAGGTGTATACGGGCGGTTATATGAACAAGGATATTACCAACATATCCCAAAATGATGATGGGGTGACTTTCTCGTTTATGCAGGAATCGTTGCCTGCCCCCTTGTTGCATGAGCCTGATAGTGTATGCCCATCGGGCTTTACCGTGACATGGAGCACGGTAGATGGTGTCGTGGAGTACGAGGTGGGGCTCGACCTCATTGGAGAGGAGCCGGAAGCGGACAAGGGTATTGCCGTTGTGCCTATACATACGGTCCGTGTAGAGGGGAATAACTATACATTCAAAGAACTGGATGGAGGGCATTATCGTTGTCGTGTGCGTAGTGTGAAGGATGGTGTTGTGTCGCACTATTCCAATGCGGTAGCGGTGTCTATTGATGATTCCTTGTTGCCGCAGACGGGTGTTTCCCCTTATATTTACATCCATCAGGATAGCCTGTATATGGAGGCTCCTGATTCGGTGGCTGTGTACTATACCACCGATGGGTCGCATCCCTCGGTTTATAGTGCCCGCTATGCAGCTCCTCTTTTTTTGGGGGACAAGATGCATGTGCGTGCAATTGCGCGTAGGCAGGGGTGCCGTAGTTCTGAGATTGTAGAACAGGCCAATTGGTTTGCGCTTGATGGCGCTACCTATCGTGTGTTGTCGACCATAGAGCCTGCCGTTATGTTGTCGGAAGCAATGGGGGGGAACAGCCACGAAGACTATGCGGGGCATTACGTTTTCGGTGATGAAGTGTTGGCTGATACGGTGACCTATGTACTTAAAGGTATTGACCCGTCTGCTTTCCGTGGGGCTTCGGCATTGCGTAGTGTCGTGCTTGAGGGGGATTCGCTGTGTAGCGTGGGCGATAGCCTGTTCTATGGGTGTAGAGGACTGAATGCAGTGGTTTGGGGTGTCGATATGGCCATACCGGAGACTCTCTTCGATGAGGATAGCTATCATAACTTGCTGCTTTATCTTCCCGATAGTGCCTATATTGTCAATCCCTTGCTTGAGGCAAAGCGGATGACTGTGGTCAAGAACGGTAAGAGTGGGGTGCTGTGCCTGAATGTCGACAAGCCCTTCTATTGCCCTCGTTCGTTTGTGGCCGAGCGGGTTACCTATAGTCGTAGTTTCGGTCAGGTTACTGGTATGGGCTCTTCTGCAGGTTGGGAGACTATTGTTCTCCCCTTTGATGTAGAACACATCACTCACTCCACCAAGGGAGAAATCACGCCTTTTGGCGTGGAGGGCACTGCCCACTGTTGGCTGGCAACTCCACAGGATGGAGCCTTTGCCGGTGCTACGGAGATTTTGGCAAATCAGCCTTATCTTATCGCCTTCCCTCACAACGACGTCTATGGTGAGCTGTCGTTGGCTGGCAGTATCACCTTTTCGGCTGACGATGCTACGATATATCCCGCTCATTCCGAGGCAAGGCGTGTAGCACGTGGCTGGGCGGCCCTGCGGGGTGATGAGCAGTGGGATACGGTCTCGCTGGCATTGGTGCCGACATACGAGCCTGTCGAAGCCTCCGATGGGGTATATGCTTTGAACGTGGGTGCCAAGTATGGCAGCTATATGCCGGGTAGTGTGTTTGTTGCGGGAAGATATGTCACTCGCCCCTTCTCGGTATATATGGAGCCGTTGGAAGGTGACCAGCCTGCCCCCTTCTATCGTATTGCAGTGCCGTCAACAGGAGAGTCTGAGGAGGAGAACCCCGATAGCCGGCAAGGTCTGTCAATCATTGTTCGTGACGGTTCTTTGCACCTTGTCAGTCCCAAGGAATGTACGGTAAGGCTTTACGATGCCGTCGGCCGATTGGTGCTCAACGTGGCTTGTAAGGAGGGTACAACCGAGGTGGGACCGTTGGAGGAGGGAATGTACATTATAGAAAGAACAAAGATTTATGTGGGGCGTTAACGACATGAAGTGCTTGATGCGGTGTTTGAGGGCTATACTCGCCACCTTATTGCTTGTGGCATGCGAGGCCGAGGAGATAGTAACCTTGGGACCTCTCAAGATAGACGAGGTGACAAGCGATGCCGTCTACTGCCGTTTTGAGATCAGTGGAGACATACCTGTGGATTGCGGCTTCTGCTATGCCACGACAAAGATTGCTGCCGAGAGCTGGACAGCCAGCAAGGTGCAGGGTGATTACGGGCAGGGAGATGTCATGGGAGTGATAGAGGGATTGCAACCCAATACGACCTACTTCGTCCGAGGATATACGATGACCGTGCGGGGGCGGGTGTATACTGAGACTCTTTCCGTGAAAACCACCCTCCGCACACCCCAAGCTGGAGACAATGAATATCCCGATATAGAATTATAACCGATACGAAAGAATAGATGAAAGAATTTGTAATATCCGAGGCGCAGACCGAACGCGCCGTCCTCGTGGGTCTCATCACGCAGACGCAAAACGAGCAGAAGACACAGGAGTACCTCGACGAGCTGGCCTTCCTGGCCGAGACGGCGGGTGCCGA
>JAFQLT010000058.1 GCA_017396545.1 Bacteroidaceae bacterium
ATTATCGCTAATATGTTTTAGAATCTGCTTTTTTGGTTTATCTGAGGCTCTTTTGGGCATCTTTTCCCTATCAAGGCTTGTGAATAGACCACTATTTACTGCGCCTTGACAGCGCAAATCTATCCCAAAATACCTCTCAGTTAAACTCAAAATAATTTCAAAACAGATTCTTAGTTGATTGACGGCGAGCATCCGCGCGTATGGTCGCGACCATCCACGCGTACGGTGGCGACCATCTGCGCGAATGGTCGCCATCGGGCGCATGTAACATAGGTTAGAACAGGAAAGATGCATTATAAAGTTTTGCAAGATTCCGCCGTAACAAGAGTGTGCATTCTGTGTTTTTTTGAGTATAAGGATCATAATGCCGACAAGCAGCAACCGAATCAGGAGATTGTACCGTAAAACAAAGAATCAGTGCAATCACGTGTCATCTGTTGACTAAAAAGAAAAATCAACGCGATGACACAGATGGTACAGATAGTCGCGCGTTGCACTTGCGATAGTACTGCGAAAAAAACAGTATAATCACGTGCTATCTGTGGTTATTCAAGAATGCCGATGCCAGGGGGTAAATGCAAATCATTATACGGGTTTGCATGCTGATAATCAATGGGCTTTGTCGCGGAATGGACGTTTTTGCCAAGGGGGGGTTGGCAGTGAAGTCGGCTCGGGGATTCATTGTGCTCTTTGGTTTCACATTCGTGAATGCTTTGATAAAAACATTGGTGGCAGAGTCGCACAATAAAGAGAATGTAGAGGTGAAGCACGCCTCGTTTGATTTGGCCATGAAGAATCAAGTGAATACGATGAATGCGGCATGGGGCGGGCAATGGGACAGCAAGGAGATCATGATATCCATGGGCGCCATGCCACTACGGACAACCTGGCACGGTGCGGCGAGTTTACCGTGGCCTTTGCCACGAAGGAGACGATGGTGGCAGCAGACAATGATGGCACTGGCAACAGAAAAATAGTAGCAGAATTTGCCATACAGGAGAATAAAGCTTACTTTTGCACTCAAGTGACTTTATGATTGCACAGATATGACTACCCCAACATACACCCCCGACGCACAACGCTACGAGAACGGAATGAAGTATCGACGTTGCGGCAAGAGCGGCATTCTGCTGCCCGAGATATCCTTAGGCTTCTGGCACAACTTCGGCGATGTGGACTCCTTTGCCAATGCGGAAGAGATGGTGCACTACGCCTTCGACCACGGAGTGTGCCATTTCGACTTAGCCAACAACTATGGTCCTTCCAGCGGATCGGCAGAGAAGACATTGGGACGCATCATGCAAAGGTCGCTGCAACCATACCGAGACGAACTGTTCATATCTACCAAGGCGGGCTACGACATGTGGCCAGGCCCCTATGGCAGTTGGGGTTCACGGAAGAACCTCATGGCAAGCCTCGACCAAAGCCTGCAACGGATGAACTTGGCGTATGTGGACCTCTTCTACAGTCACCGCTACGACCCCAACACACCACTCGAAGAGACGTTACAGACTTTGGTGGATGTGGTGCGTATGGGCAAGGCTCTCTATATAGGAATATCACGATGGCCCAGGGAAGCCGCCCAAGTAGCCTATCGCTACTTAGCCGCACATGACGTGCCATGCCTCATCTATCAAGGGCGCTATAACCTTATCGACCGTGAACCGCAAGAGACAGGCATCATGGATCAGGCTCAAGAGAATGGAGCGGGATTTATCGTCTTCTCGCCATTGGCACAAGGCTTGCTCGCTGGCAGATACATCGATGGTATACCCGACGACTCGCGTATAGCACACGGCGGGCATCTCAAGAAGGAGGCGCTCACCGACAAGCGGAGGCTGCAGATAGATGCCCTGAGGCTGATTGCCGAACGACGCGGACAGTCGTTGGCCGAGATGTCATTGGGATGGATACTGAACGATAAAAGGGTGACCAGCGTTATCATAGGAGCCAGCTCGGTGGCACAGATGCAAAAGAATTTAGGTGCATTGCAGAGTCCTCCCTTCAGTCCCGAAGAGTTGCAAGAGATAGAGGTGGCATGTTCCCTGTGAAAGCAGACCTTAGACTCGAGAGAAACAAAAGAGGCGCATATAGAGTTGATTAGAATATAAACGATAACAATATATATACTATATGAAAAGTTTCGGACAGAGAGCGTGGGTACTACCACAACCGGTGCTGATCATCGGTACATACAACAGCGACGGCACTCCCAACGCGATGAATGCGGCATGGGGCGGGCAATGGGACAGTAAGGAGATCATGATATCCATGGGCGCGCATGCCACTACGGACAACCTGGCACGGTGCGGCGAGTTTACCGTGGCCTTTGCCACGAAGGAGACGATGGTGGCAGCAGACTTCGTAGGTATCGTGAGCGCCAAGGACGACCCGCTGAAGATGCAGAAGACGGGGTGGACGGCCGTGAAGGCCAGCAACGTGGATGCACCCGTGTTCACCGACTTCCCCATGACACTGGAGTGCCGCATACTGCGCAAGATTGACGAAACGGCGGACGGGTATAACATCGTGGCCGAGATCGTCAACATCCTCGTGGACGAGCGTTACTTGGCTTCCGACGGCAAGCCCGATGTGGAGAAGATGCAACTCATCACCTACGAACCCGTACACCATGGCTACGTGGTGCTGGGCGAGCGCGTAGGCAATGCGTTTGCCGATGGCAAGAAGTTGAAATAGTCAACATAAGAGAAAACAAATGTTAGAAAGCGATAAGACACACGGCATGAACCCTGAAGAGACTGCAAGGCTGCGCTTCCGCCCATGGATGGAGGAGGATGCGGAGGTGCTCTTCAAGCATGCCTCCGACCCTGACGTGGGTCCTCGGGCGGGCTGGCCTCCCCATCAGTCGGTAGAGGAGAGCCTGGAGGTCATCAGGGCGGTATTTGCCAATGACCACACCTGGGCGATAGAGCTGAAGGAGACGGGCGCAGTGATTGGATGCATCGGCTACTACCCTCACGAGGAGAGCAATATCGGGATAGGCGAGATGGATGCCGAGCTGGGCTACTGGATAGCCAAGCCCTACTGGAACCGGGGACTGTGCACCGAGGCGTTGCGCAGGATGGTGGACTACTGCTTCAACACGAAGGGATACATGACACTATGGAGCGACTTCTTCGTAGACAACCCTGCCTCGGGGCGTGTGATGGAGAAATGCGGATTCCGCGATACGGGCGAGGTAAACTGGCTGAGCCATCTCTACCGGGGAGATGAGCGACCGGTGAAGGTGATGCGGCTGGACTATGCGCTGGAATAATGAAAAGAGACATCCAACCCAATTGCAATGGATATTTTCGCAATAGTGCATCCCGAGCGAAGAGAGGGATCTTGCCAATATAAAACTCAAAAAAACAAACACTATGAAACGAATTATAACAATCCTCATCGTTGCCCTGCTGGGGCAATGGATGTATGCTAAGGACTACAAGGTTAGCGGACCGCAGGGTGGACTGGCCATGACACTCACCCTGCCCGACGGTTTTGATACCGAGACGGACAGCTTCCCGCTGGTGATACTCATGCACGGCATCTTCTCGAGCAAGAACTTCACCCCCATGCCCAAGATAGCCAAGCAGCTTGCCAAGGCGGGCATAGCCTCCATACGCTTCGACTTTGGCGGACATTGGAGCAGCGAGGGCGAGATGCAGCTGATGACTATAGAGAAGGAGATTGCCGACGCGCTGGCCATGTGGGACTATGCCTGCTCGCTGCCCTACGTGAGTAAGATAGGGCTGCTGGGCCACTCGCAAGGGGGCGTGGTGGCCTCGATGACGGCCGGGCGCATAGCCAGCCAAGGCCACACGGCCAAGCCGCTCTACGGGCTAGCACTGCTGGCCCCGGCATCGGTGCTCAAGAATGCTTGCCAGAATGGCAAGCTGTTTGACGCCAAGTTCAACCCTGCCGACCCACCCGAATATGTGCGCTGCTTCAAAATGATGAAGCTGGGGCGCGAGTACCTGCTCAGTACACAGCAGCTCGACATCTACGGCACAGCCGGGGCATACCAAGGCCCTGTGAGAATCATCCACGGCGGCAACGATCGACTGGTGCCGATGTGGTGTAGCGAGGACTTCAAGAAGACCTACGGCGAGGCTGCCGAACTGATTGTCGTGGAGGGCGAAAACCACCGCCTGAGCAAAAAGACACGCAAGGTGGCCGAACTGGTGACGGCATTCTTTGTAGCCAACGCCACTGCACACGACTGATCAAGAACTAAGAATCTGTTTGGATTTTACCGCTAATAAGTTTTATGTTATACTTTTCAGTTTATTTGAGGCTCTTTTTACCATCTTTACACTCTTTGTTCTTGCAAATAGACCACTATTTACTGCGACCAAACAGTGCAAATCTGCTCAAAAACACCTCTCAACTAAACTTGAAATAAAATCCAAACAGATTCTAAAATGTAACGAAATATCCCATGACAGAGAAAGAGAAAATGATGCGTCAGCTGATGTATGACGCTAACTATGACGAGGAACTGATAGCAGAACGGCAGAAAGCCAAGGAACTCTGCTACGAGTATAACCAGCTGCGTCCCTCCGACGAACGGCAGCAAACGGAAATCATGAAGCGACTGCTGGGCAAGACCTCCGGAGGATTTGCTGTCATAGCACCTTTCTGGTGCGACTATGGCTACAATATAGAGATTGGGGAGAACTTCTTCGCCAACCACAACACCGTGATCCTTGATGGAGCCAAAGTGAAATTCGGCAATAACGTGTTCGTAGCCCCCAACTGTGGGTTCTATACGGCAGGACACCCTATCGATGCCGAGCGCCGCAACCAAGGATTGGAGTATGCCTACCCCATCACGATAGGTGACAACGTGTGGATAGGAGCTGGTGTACAGGTGATGCCCGGTGTCACCATAGGCTCAAACGTGGTCATAGGAGGAGGTTCGGTAGTGGTAAAGGACATCCCGGACAACTCGGTGGCTGTGGGAAATCCCTGTAAGGTTATAAGAGCCATCACCGAAGCAGACAGACTGAAATCGTGGGACAGAACATGCAGCGGGGAGTGACAGGCTGAAATATCTATAATCACAAATTACGTTAATATTCTTTGTGTTTTACTCAGCTTGTACTAATTTTGCATGAATTAACGCGTAGGCGTGTGGATTTTTAAAGGTGATTGTACGGCTAAATAGATATATTGTATACATTACTTAATAACAACAGACAATGAAACTAAGAAAGCAACTCATGGCATTGGCCACACTCGTGGTATGTGCCGTGACGGCATTTGCCCAGCAGATGCCGCCTATCCCCATGGACCCGAAGGTTCGTGTGGGCAAACTTGACAACGGACTGACTTACTACATCCGTCAGAACAACTATCCCGAAGGACAGGCCAACTTCTACATCGCACAGAAGGTGGGCTCGGTGCTCGAGGAGGACAACCAGCGTGGCTTGGCGCACTTCCTGGAGCATATGTGCTTCAACGGTACGGAGAAGTTTCCCGGCAACGGTGTGATCAAGTATCTCGAGGGTATCGGCGTGAAGTTCGGTGCCGACCTCAATGCCTATACCTCTATTGACGAGACGGTGTATAACATTGACAACGTGCCCGTAAGTGTGACCGGTGCCATCGACTCTTGCCTGTGGATATTGCATGACTGGGCAGGCGCGCTCTTGCTTGAGGATGAGGACATTGACAAGGAGCGTGGCGTAATCCACGAGGAATGGCGCCAGCGCAACACGGCACAGCAGCGTATGATGGAGGCTGCAACCCTGAAGATGTATCCTGGTAACCGCTATGGCGAGCGTTGGCCTATCGGCACGATGGAGGTGGTGGACAACTTCCCCTACTCGGCACTGCGCGACTACTATGAGAAGTGGTACCGTCCCGACCAGCAGGGTATCGTTGTGGTGGGCGACATCGATGTGGATGAGGTGGAAGCCAAGATAAAGAGCATCTTTGCTGACCTCGCCATGCCCGAGAACCCTGCCGAGCGTGTATACTTCCCGGTAGAGGACAACAAGGAGCCTATCATTGCTCTGGCTCAGGACAAGGAGCAGCAGTATGGCATCGTATATCTCTTTGCCAAGCATGAGGCCATACCCGATGAGACCAAGGGCGATATGAGCTATCTCATGTACCAATATGCCACAAGCATGTATACCCGGATGATAAACGAGCGTATGAGAGAACTCACCATGCATGCTGATGTACCCATCGTAGAGGGATTCGTGAGCGATGATACCTACTTCCTTGCCAAAACCAAGGGCGCGGTGAACGGTTACGTTGTGCCTAAGGAGGGTGGCATGAAGGAGGCTACGGCGATACTCTACCGCGAGATGCTGCGTGTAGACCGTCACGGATTCACTGAGTCGGAATATGCGCGTGCACGTGCCGAGTACCTCACCCATCTGGAGAGTGCCTATAACGAACGCGACAAGGTGAAGAGTCAGCGCTACTGCAAGGAGTATGTGCGTCACTTTATCGACAATGAGCCCATCCCCGGCATTGAGAACGAATACGCCATCATGAGCCAGCTGGCTCCCAATCTGCCCGTCGTGTTTGTCAATCAGGTGGTGCAGTCGCTGATGAGCGACTCTAACCTTGTGGTGATGGCCATGATGCCTGAGAAGGAGGGCGTCACCTATCCTACCGAAGAGGAGATTGCCGTTATGCTTGCTGAGGTGGCAGCCGAGGAGATTGCTCTCTATGTGGACAAGGTGTCTGACGAGCCCCTCATGTCGGAAGAACCCGTAGGCGGCAAGGTGGTGAAGACCAAGGAGGCCAAGTATGGCTACAAGCAGCTGACCCTCTCGAACGGCGCTACCGTATACCTCAAGAGCACCGACTTCAAGGCCGACCAGGTGCTGATGCGTGCCGTGAGCAAGGGCGGACAGGCCCTCTATGATGAGAGCGAGCATATCAACCTTGCCCAGATAGCCGATGTGGTTGACAACAACGGCCTCGGTAGCTTCAATACGACAGACCTGCAAAAGGTGCTTGCTGGAAAGAAGGCCAGCGTGTCGCCTTTCGTGAACGTTTACACGGAGGGTGTCAGCGGTAGCAGTACTCCCAAAGACTTCGAGACGCTGATGCAGCTCACCTATCTGCAGTTTACCGCTCCTCGCCTTGATGCCGAAGCCTTTGCCTCATATCGTGGTAAGGTACGGGCCATGCTTGAGAACCAGGAGATGGATCCCTCGTCGGCATTGGGTGACACCATCAGCAAGATGCTCTACAACAACAATCCGCGTGCTCTCAACATGAAGGTTGCTGATGTAGACAAGATCGATGATGCCCGTATCCTCGAAATCTACAAGGAACGCTTTGCCAACGCTTCGGATTTTGACTTCATCTTCACCGGTGCCATCGATGAGGCTGTGGCAATACCTCTTATTGAGAAGTACATAGGTGGGCTTCCCACTACAGGTGCAAAGGCCGAGAAGTTCCGCGATGTCCACCTCGACATCCGGAAGGGCGAGCACAGAAACATCTTCGAGAAGAAGATGCAGACTCCCGCAGCTACCGTGTTGGTGGTATACAGCGGAAAGGTCAAGTATACCCTCAAGAACCAGCTCCTCATGAGCATCACCAAGCAGGTGCTCGACATTATCTACACGGAGGAGATACGCGAGAAGGAGGGAGGTACCTACGGTGTAGGCGTAAGCGGAAGCATCAACGATGTACCCAAGGAGAAGGCGGTGTTGCAGGTGATGTTCCAGACCGACCCTGACAAGCGCGAGCACCTCACGCAGATGGCCATCGACCTTCTGCACAAGTATGCCGAGGAGGGTCCTCGCCAGCAGGACCTCGACAAGGTGCGCGAGTATATGCTGAAGAAGTTTGCCGAGAACCAGAAGGAGAACAACTACTGGAGCACGCTCATGTATAACTACACCCTCACAGGCTTCGACGGAAACAAGGACTATGAGGCGACCCTCAATAGCATCACTGTCGATGACCTGAGGAAGTTTGCCAAGAAACTCCTTAAGCAGGGCAACGAGATAGAGGTGTCGATGGTGGGCGTGGAGTAACCCCAGCGACTGTACAAAAATGAGTGAGGGGCGTGTCGAATGACATGCTCCTCACTTGTTTGGATCAACCCCTGTATTATTGCTTTTGCATCTTCGTCTATTTCAATCTTCCCTGCCAGCTGCCACGCTCCATCATGCGATGGCGTAGCTTGTCGACAAACTGGTAGTTCTTCATGCCCCAACCGGGTGCGAGGAGCAGTGAGCGGGGCGACTGAGAGACGAAGCGCTCGATGACCATGGAGGAGGGCAGGCGCTCTATGTAGTCGATGGCCAGGTCGATGTACTCGTCTACGGTGTAGAGATGAAACTGCTCGGGGCTCTGTGCATACTCCTGTGCCATGCGGGTGCCTCGGATGAGCTGGAGCTGGTGCAGTTTCACCATGTCGAGGGGGAGCGAGGCAATGACCCCGGCCTGTCGCATGAGTTCGTCGTGGTCCTCGCCGGGGAGGCCGAGGATGAGGTGGCCGCCTACGAGGATGCCCCGTTCGTGAGTGCGCCGTATGGTATCGGCTGCTGTGGCGAAGTCGTGTCCGCGGTTGATACGCTGCAGGGTGCTGTCGTTGGCACTCTCGATGCCATATTCCACCATGACAAAGGTACGCAGGCTGAGCTGTTCGATGTAGTCGAGCAGGGTGTCGGGCATGCAGTCGGGGCGTGTACCGATGACTATCCCCACGACTCCTTCAACGGATAGTGCCTCCTCGTACATCGTCTTCAGTTGTTCCAGTTCGCCGTATGTGTTGGTATAGGCCTGGAAGTAGGCGAGGTAGCGCATTGTGGGGTACTTGTGTGCGAAGAAGGCGATACCGTCTTCCAATTGTCGTCGTATGCCTGCCTGCGGTTTGCAGTACTCGGGGTTGAAAGTTTGGTTGTTGCAGTAGGTGCATCCTCCTATCCCTTTGGAACCGTCGCGGTTGGGGCAGGTGAATCCTGCATGCACGGAAATCTTCTGTACCTTCCCGTCAAAGTACTTAGCAAGGAAGGTGGCAAAGTCATAGTATAGTCGATGCGAGGAGGGCATACGGGAGGGTTACCTTAGTCTGATCACGTCGCCCACCATGGGAGCATAAGTATCGGGGGTGGCATCGTTCATCTTGTACAGGCGCTTCAGACGTACACCATATTTCTGCGATATCATGTACATGCTCTCTCCGTCGCCCACGGTATGCTGCTTGTGTGGTTTCTGTGCTTTGCGGTGCTTGCGTGCCAGGTAGATGATGTCTCCTTTGACGGGTACATATCCCTTATACAGGTCGTTGTAGCAGATCAGCTTGCGCTTGGATATGCCGAACTCGTCGGCAATGCTTTGCATGGTATCGCCCTGCCGTGCGATGATGTATACGAGGTCGTTGGCGAGGTATGGCTCGTGTGGCCCGAGGTACCTTGACTTGTTTCCTTGCGGGCGGTCGAACCGGTGGAGGGCGTAGCGTTCGATGATCTCGATGAGCTTGTCGGCATAGGTGGGGCTTGTGGCGTATCCTGCCCGCTTGAGTCCGCGTGCCCAATTCTTGTAGTCAGTTTGGGCAAACTTGAAGAGGAAGGCATATCTGCTTCCTGTGGCGAGGAATATGGAGTGGTCTTCATAGGAGTCTCTCACGTTCTTGTATACGCGGAAGCATTCGTCTGCTTCGTCGTCGTCGTGGTAGGTGCGCTTGCCGTTCCACGAGTGGCACTTGATGCCGAAGTGATTGTTCGACTTACGTGCCAGTTCACTCTTGCCTGCGCCCGACTCGAGCAGTGCCTGTGCCAGGGTGATGCTGGCCGGTATGTGATACTTGCGCATCTGCTCTATGGCGATGTCCTTGTATTGGTTGATGTATCTGACGTAGTCATCGTTGTTGGCAAGCAGCGGTAGGCTCATCATCCCGATTGACAATATGGTGCAGAGTATCCGTCGTGTCATTTGGTCGTAATCTTATTGGTATTCTGTCGCGAAGATACGAATAATTTGTCGAATAGGGAAATTATATAAAAAAGAGGTTTAATCGTACGATTAAACCTCAGTCCTTATGCTCTGTGCTATTGTGTTATGCTTCGGCGGGGACTACAGAGACGTAGCTCTTGTCGTTACGTCCTCTCTTGAACTGTACGGTACCGTCAACGAGTGCGTAGAGTGTGTGGTCAGAACCCATACCCATGTTCTCACCGGGATGGTGTACTGTGCCTCTCTGACGCACGATGATGTTACCGGCCTTGCATACCTGGCCACCGAAAATCTTTACACCGAGTCGCTTGCTTGCTGATTCGCGACCATTCTTAGAACTACCAACTCCTTTTTTATGTGCCATGATCTAAATGTGTTAAAAGGGTTATGCGATAACTTCTTTAATTACAATCTCAGAGAACTGCTGACGGTGACCGTTCAACTTGCGGTGACCTTTTCTTCTCTTCTTG
>JAFQLT010000059.1 GCA_017396545.1 Bacteroidaceae bacterium
AGGTGGACATGCCCGGACACTTCGTGGCCGCTATGCATGCCTATCCCGAGTACAGTTGTCACCCCGACTACGCCCCGGAGGTGTGGATCAATGGTGGTGTCAGCTCGGATGTGCTCAACGTGGCCAATCCCGAGGCCGTACAGTTTGCCAAGAACATCATCACCGAGCTGTGCGATATCTTCCCCTATCCCTACTTCCACATCGGTGGCGACGAGTGCCCCACCACGCAGTGGGAAAGCAATGCGCTCTGTCAGGAGAAGCTCAAGCAGCTGGGCAAGAGCAGCTACCGTGCTTTGCAGACCGAGTTTATCCGTGAGATAAACGCGCATCTCGCCACCTTGGGCAAGAAGATCTTCTGCTGGAACGAGAGCGTCACCGACAATGGTGCCGACCTCGACCTGATGAAGCAGTCGGGAGCCACCATCATGTGTTGGAACCCCTGTCAGAGCGGGGCAGCCAAGGCAGCTTCGTTGGGACTCAACGCCATCATCACCGAGTGGGGTAGCGGCTGCTACTACATCAACCGCCGCCAGAGCAACGACTATGGCGAACCTACTGCAGCCGGTGGCGGCGGCGACAACGTGCAGGCCACCTACAACTATGTGCCCGTGCCCACTAATGTGTCTGCCGATGCCGCCAAGTATTACATCGGCGTGCAGGCAACCTTCTGGACAGAGCATGTCAGCAGCAACGAATACCTGGAGTACCTTGCCCTGCCCCGATTCATGTGTGTAGCCGAGGCCGGATGGACACCTCAGGAGAAGAAGGATTGGCGTAGCTTCGTGCGCCGCATGACCATCGACACCGAGATGCTCGACCTTGGTGAATACATCTACGCACGTCACTGGATGGACGACTACGTGCCCCGCCAGGCACCGGCCTCCGCCTTCACCGATGGCAGCATCGTTACCTTCACCAACAAGAGTACCGACCGTGGGCAATGCCTTGCCGATGACAACGGCACCCTGAATGGCCAAGGCAGTGCATGCACGCAGTGGACTCTGGAGGCCGCATCCGCGGAGGGCAAGTTCTATCTCCGCAGCAACGAGAGTGACAAGTACCTCTATGCTGCCAATGGAAACAGCGGTACCATGGTTGAGCTGAGTGCCGACAAGACCGAATGGGCGTTCGACACCTCTACAATCCCGGGCTATGTAGCCATTTGCTACAACAGCACTTCGGGGCAAGCCGTAAACAACAATGTGACCAACACCACCAAGACCCGCCTATTCGCCCATGGCAGTGGCAACGGAGCCTCTTTCTGGCTTATGGAGACCCCTGTCAACAATGAACTGCAAGAGGGCGAGAGCGGCACATTGATTTACAACTTTTATTTCCGGGGCATCAGCGTCGGCAAGAAGGAGTTCCGCCTGCCTGCTGGCAGTGCATACCCCGCATACGAGGAGTACATCCCCAAGGGATACTATGTCACGGCCTCTGACCCCATCCCCTCAGGCACTGTTCATCTCAAGAATGAAATGGTAGAGATTGCCGTGGAGCGCGACATGAATACCGGCATAGAGGCGATAGAGGCCGGCAAGCCTATGCCCCAGTCGGTATACTACGACCTGCAAGGCCGTCGCCATACCAACCCCACCAAGGGATTGTATATCCACAACGGCAAGAAGATAGCTATCAAGTAGAGTAGCCTAAGGTGTCGGCTACAGCTGAAGTCAGTGGCACAACCTAACCAATAAGCCCCGAAGTACGTCTGCGCCTATTCTTCGGAGACTTACTGGTTAGGTTGTGAGTCTATGTATCTTAAAACACTAATGGAAATAGTTTGACATGTACTAAATAAGTTGACACAACAAAAAAAGTTATGTCACGAACAATTAGTACTTCTCTCCGTCTGGAGATTGTGGGCGTTTACTACCACAGCAACATTAAAAAAACGGATATCTGTAAGAAATATGGTATATCC
>JAFQLT010000060.1 GCA_017396545.1 Bacteroidaceae bacterium
ACCGAGCAGGGCGTAGCGGTGAACGTGTACCTCGAGGACTGGAGCAACGGCATGAAGAACTCGCCCGACTACGTGTTCCAGCTCATGGATGGTCTGCAGGGTTGTGGCATACGCCGCTTCATGCTCCCCGACACCCTCGGCGTTCTCAATCCCATGCAGGTACAGGAGTTCATGGGCGTGATGGTGCAGCGCTACCCTGATACCCACTTCGACTTCCATGGCCACAACGACTACGACCTTGCCGTGAGCAATGTGTATGCCGCCGTGCTGGCCGGTGCCAAGGGTCTCCACACCACCATCAACGGACTGGGCGAGCGTGCGGGCAATGCCCCCTTGGCCAGTGTTCAGGCCATCTTGCGCGACCATTTCGGTGCCGAGACCTCCATCAATGAGGAGCGCCTCAACGACGTGAGTCGCCTCGTGGAGTCCTACTCGGGCATCACTATCCCCGCCAACAAACCTATCGTGGGCGAGAACGTCTTCACCCAAGTGGCAGGCGTGCATGCCGACGGCGACAACAAGAACAACCTCTACTGCAACGAACTGCTCCCCGAGCGCTTCGGCCGCAAGCGTGAGTATGCCTTGGGCAAGACCAGCGGCAAGGCCAACATACGCAAGAATCTCGAAGCCCTGGGCCTCGAACTCGACGATGAGGCCATGCGCAAGGTCACCGCGCGCATCATCGAGCTGGGCGACAAGAAGGAGGTAGTCACACAGGAAGACCTCCCCTACATCATCTCCGATGTGCTGAAACACTCCGTGGAGGATGCCCGCGTGAAGCTCCTGAGCTACTACGTCACCCTCTCGCAGGGCCTCAAGCCTATGGCTTCGCTCAAGCTCAGCATTGGCGATCAAGTGTATGAGCAGAACGCCAGCGGCGACGGACAGTACGACGCCTTCGTGCGTGCCCTGCGCAAGATCTACAAGGAGACGCTGGGCCGCAAGTTCCCCATGCTCACCAACTACGCCGTCTCCATTCCCCCTGGCGGCCGCACCGACGCATTCGTGCAGACCATCATCACGTGGGAGCACGAGGGCAAGACCTTCAAGACCCGTGGCCTCGTTGCCGACCAGACGGAAGCAGCCATCCAGGCCACCATCAAGATGCTCAACATCATTGAGTGATAGATAAAAAAGGCCTCCCCCGCCCTTTCCAAAGGGAGAGGGAGCTTGTTGGCATAGCGACTTAGATGATAGCCTCTCTCCTCGGGGGAGAGGCGTTGTACCTCTTTAAGCGGAAGGATATTCAAGATTCGGAATTATCCTTCCCATCCTTTTCTTCTTTGAAAACCTCGCTCAGCCCTTTGGCACCCAGTATGGCAAGGCCGCCATACTGGAACGTCTTGGCCAATCCGAAGAAAACAAACCATAGCACTCCCTTCAGCGCAGTACTGATGGGGAGGGCCATCTGTGCGAATGAGATAATGTAGCAGGGCAGGCAGAGTGCCGTCACCACTATGCCCGTTCGGTAGGGCAATCGGGAAAGGCGAGCCTTTACTTCCGAAATCATTTGTCGTATCACTTGACCTGTCTTCAGGGAGGCGAAGATACTGTAAAAGTTTGACGTATATGCATCGATGCCACAAGAAAAACTCTCCGTCTATGCAAAAATCCTCATTTATGAGGATTGACCGCCGTAGCGATTTGCGCTTACTTTGCACCGCGAAAACAAAAGAAACTCCTGTGGCGTTATGAAGTCCATCAAGCGAATACTCCTTTTGACTATAACTTTAACACCTATATATATTATGGCTCAAAGCATTTATGACTTCACGGTAGCCGACATTAAGAAGAATCCCGTGAGCCTTGCCGCCTACAAGGGCAAGGTGCTGCTCATCGTCAATACGGCCACGCATTGCGGCTTCACTCCCCAATA